>CAZSBI010000001.1:0-5767 GCA_964604735.1 uncultured Flavobacteriaceae bacterium
GATAATGATATTGTTGCAACAGCCTATGGCAATGGCACTTCGGGTGCAGAAGTAGCTATTTATTACAATGACGGCAATCAAAATTTTACTAAAACAACTATTGATAATATTGAAAACGGTTGTCAAATGTTTGTAGTGCAAGATTTTGATAATAACGGTACCCAAGACATTGCTTTTGCTGCCGGACTAAGTAATAATTTAGTATTGTTATCTCAATCATCTACAAGTATTTCAACATATAATAGTAATTTATTTACCGCATATCCAAATCCTACAAATCAATTTATAAATATCAGTGCCAAGCATGCTGTTAGTAGCGTTTTTGTGTTCGATATTACAGGCAGAAAAGTATTGCAAAACAATACAACAAAATTAGATATTGCTCACTTGCCTGCCGGAAACTATCTGTTACAAGTTCATTTGGAAAATGGTAGCATTGATACCCAACAAATTATCATAAAACACTAAGTGAATAAAGCCTGAATTTTGAGATATTACAGTAGCGGAAAAGTTTTATTAAGTGGTGAGTATTTGGTGCTCGACGGCGCCGAAGCCTTAGCGCTTCCTACTGTTTTTGGTCAATTTTTTGATGTATTAGACAGTAAAAATGACTTTTTTTTATGGCAAAGTTTTCATACCGATAAGCAATTGTGGTTTAGTGCCAAGTTGAGTTTAGATTTGTCCGAAATAATAGAAACCACTGATAAAAAAAGTGCTCAAACGCTACAAAAATTATTGAAATTTATTCAAACAAACAAACCCGAATTATTTACAAACGCCTTGCATTTTACAAGTCAATTGACTTTTGATAAAGATTGGGGCTTGGGTTCCTCATCAACATTTATTGCAAACTTATCAAAATGGTCCGGAATTGATGCTTTTGAGCTTTCAAATATGTCTTTGGGCGGTAGCGGATATGATATTGCCCTTGCTCTGGCAGAAAAACCAATTATTTATCACTTGCGCAAGCAAAAACCGGAATGGAAAACCGTTGATTTTAATCCGAATTTTACCGATAAACTTTGGTTTGTATATCTCAACAAAAAACAAAATAGTCGTGAGGGAATTGCTGACTATCATAAGCAAAAAGCTACGGATGCACAAATTGAAAAAATAAGTAATATTACCAAGCAACTTGCAAATTGTAGCAACTATGAACGGTTTTGTCATTTGCTTGATTCGCACGAAACTCTTATTTCAGAAATATTAAAACGCCCTACCGTAAAACAACAATTTTTTGCTGATTTTAATGGCAGTATCAAAAGCTTAGGCGCTTGGGGTGGCGATTTTGTATTAGCAACAGGCAATCAGGTCGAAACCTATTTTAAAACAAAGGGCTACGCTACAATTATAAATTTTAAAAATTTTATAAAATAATTTTATCCATGCAAAAAATACTAAAATATAACCAAAACCACTTAAAATACTTACTTAATCAGGGCAAAATATCAATTGTATTTGCCATAATTATACTAATCATCAATAATCTAATTGAATACAATCTTTTATCAATATCGATATACATTTTTGTGATGGTTGTATATTACATAATTGCCTATTTTTACAAAAAAAGTAAGGGTTATCTGACTATTGAAGGAGATTTTATCAAAAAAAACATCTTTTTCGGTGGCGCTGTCAATCTTAAAGAAATTGTTGATATTCAGAAATTTCACGACGAATATTATTTTGTTACAACTTCAAAAAAATTCTATATAAATTCTGCATTACTCGACGAAGAGGGAAAAAAGATTATTTTAGAAATCATAGATAATATTATAAAAGAGTAAGTTTGGTGCTTGCGCTATTATAATTGTTTTATTAGAAAATCTATCACAAAAAAAGCGACTCGTCTTTGGAGACAAGTCGCTTCAAAATATAAATGGGTTTATAAATTATTTCTTTTCTGTATATCCCTCCGGATACCAAATGCCTATAATTCTGTTTTTAGCATTTTTTAGATAAGTAACGGCTGCTTGTTGAATGTCTTTTGTGGTCATTTTTTCAACGGCATCTAAATACTCTTTATATCTTTTTGGATCGGCATTTACATAATCGTTATCCGATAAATAATCTAACCAGAAATCATTTTGTTTTAATTTTTCTTTAAATTGTATTTTCCATTCGGTTTTAATTTTTTTCAAATCTTCTTCGGAAGGTCCTTCGTTTATCAATTTATTAATTTCGTCCATTGTAGAAGCAATTAGTTTACGACTATTATCGGGACCACAAGGGAAACTGATTCTGAAATTATATTTTTCGACCGGAATTTTATTAATGGAGCCTCTTGCGCCAACACCGTAAACACCACTTTCTTTTTCGCGAATTCTTTCAATTAATTTATTGGTTAAGATTTCGCCCAAAGCTTTGATATACATTTTTTGTTTACCTGTTGCTTTTGCCTTACCATAATAAATAATACTTACACTACTTTTGGGGTCTTTACCTGCTTTGTAAACAAATTCTTTAAAACCTTTAAGCGAATAATCAGGGTATTTTTTATATTTTCCTGCTATATTTTTGTTAGGAATAGCGCCTATATATGTTTTGACATATTCGCGTAACTGTGCTTCGTCAAAATTGCCTACAAAATAATAGTAAAAATCGTTTGCGCTACTGAAATATTTAGTAAAATTATCGTATGCACTATCGTAGTCTTGTGCATCTAACAATTCTTTTGTCGGTATCGGACTGACATATCTGGGATTGTTTTGGTTGGTAAAATCGCTAAATGCCAGCATAAATTTATATTGTGGCATATTGCCTAAATTGCCCAAAAATGCCGCTTGACGCATTTTCCAGCTTGCATAAGCTTTTTCGTCTTTGTTTATTTTGGTTTGATTTAGATATAGTTGCTGAAACATTAGCTCTAAATCTTTTGGACGCGCCGAACCGCTAATAGATAAATCGTTGGCGCCGAAATACATTCTTACATTGGCATTTTTACCTGCTAATATTTTACGAAGATCAGATTTTTTAAAACCATTTACGCCACCATCGGGAACAGCACTAAGAGCAAAATTAACTTTTTTAAGCAAATTTGTATCAAATAACGATTTACCGCCAAATTTGAATGCCATCATTTTTACCTCATCATTTTTAAAATCGGTTTTTTTGTAAACTACCTTAGCGCCGTTGTCTAAATATAGCGTTGTGGTACCCAAATCGGCATTTTTTTCTTCTTTAACTATTTTGCCGGCTTTAGGTTTTTGATCTAACAAACTGCTTGCTACTTTTGTATCAACGCTTTTAGTCAATTTTTCGTTATCTACATCGTCTATAGCTTTTTGCACCTGTGCTTCCGTAATTAGAGCTTCGCCCTTTTTATCGATTCCGGTAATAATAATGGTTCGATTGTCTTTATGAATAAACTTTTTAGCTAATGCATTTACTTCTGCCAATGTTATTTCGGGCAAAGTTTTTTTGTGCATATTGTATTCCCATTCGATTGAAGGAATAGGTTCGTTTTCTAAGAAATTTCGGATATATTGTCCTACTATTCTGCTTGATTCTTCTGTATTTTTGTTGTTTAGATATTGCTCATATCTTGCCAATCTGGATTTTTTGGCTCTATCGAGTTCCGCTTGTGAAAAGCCAAAGAGAAGAGCTTTTTTATTTTCGCGCAGTAATGCTTTAAGCGCGTCAATTTTTTTGTCTGCATCGGTATAAGCTATGGCGGTATAGGCTTGTTTGGTACGTCCTATGGAAGTGCCGTGGTAAGCAAATGCAAAAGAATAAGGCGGATTGTCGCTATTGTCTGCCAAATCTTTTAGTCTGTTGCGAATAATAGCCGAAAAAAGACCTTCGACAATGCCGTCGCGATATTGTTTTACAGAATTATCTTGTTTAAAATCTTCTTTGTCACGATATTCTATACGTACATTATTCATACCCGCTTCTTTATCGGCGGCAATACTGATAACAGTTCCTTCGTGATTTGGAATATAAAAAGTTTTGCGTTTACGCGGATTTTCGGCTTTTGGTATATCGGCAAATAAGGTTTTTATTTTCTTTTCAATTTCTTCCGGATTGATATCTCCTACAACTATAACAGCCTCCAAATCAGGACGATACCAATCTTTATGAAAACGTCTAAGTGTTTCGTATTTAAAATTTTCTAAGATATTTTTCTTTCCTATCGGTAATCTTTCGGCATATTTACTTCCTTTAAGTGCAACCGGCAACCATTTTGCCATCATACGCTTGTCAGCGCCTAAGCCCAAACGATACTCTTCGAGTACTACGCCTCTTTCTTTATCGATTTCTTCGTCTGTTAAATTGGCAAAGTATGCCCAATCGTGAATGACTGTTAATCCGCCTTCAAGGTTTTTCGGGTCATCGAGCGGTATAGGCAACATATATACGGTTTGATCAAACGAAGTATAGGCATTTAGGTCTGCGCCAAAACGCACACCGATGCTTTGCAAATAATCGACTAATTTGTTTTTAGGAAAATGTTTTAGTCCGTTAAAATTCATATGTTCCATAAAATGCGCTAAACCTTGTTGGTCGTCATCTTCAAGTATGGAACCTGCGTTTACTGCCAAACGTAATTCTACCTTTTTTTCGGGTTTTGCATTATGACGTATGTAGTAGGTTAATCCGTTGTCCAATTTACCCACAATAACATCTTTATCTTGCGGTATGGTTTCAATCGTTTTCTTAACTTCTTGTGTCGAAGTGTTTTGTGTAGTTTTTACAAGGGTTTCTTGTGTCGTTCCGCATCCAACAAATAAGGATAGCAGAAATGTTAGTAAAAAAAATTTTTTCATAAGTTAATATTTATAAGTCTAATTTACAACGATAAAGATAGTTAAATATTTTAAAAAAACGTCTGATTTTAATTTTATTTTTTATTGAAAGTTAATTGAATATGATTACTTATGCGATTTTAGGCAGATATTAACTAAAATAAGCAATAGTAACAGCAACAAAAATCAGGGCAAATTTTCTAAAATTAAAACTATGCGAATGTTCGTTTTCAAACAAAATATTGGTACCTATATGTGCTAATATTCCCACTACAAAAGCATTGATATATGTGCCGTAAGTGAGCATAAAACTAAAATGCTCGCCAACATAAGCCGCTAAAGGCGACATAGAGGCAAAAAACACTAAAAACGCAAATATTCTAGATTTTGAGTATTGTGCTTTTATCATTAATGTAGTAAGCACAATAGCAATGGGTAATTTGTGTATTAAAATGCCATACAGATATGAGGTATGCAAATGATGTCCTTCATTAATAGGAAGTCCTTCCATAAAAGCATGAATACTTAGACTAAAAAACACCAGCCAAGGCGCTTTGTTTTCAAATTTATGTTGGTGTCCGTGTTCTGCGCCATGTGAAAAAAGTTCTAAAACAAGCTGAAAAATAATGCCAAACATTATAAACAAGCCTACTTTTTTGTCGGCAGACTCATAAATATGCGGCAATAAGTGAAAAACGATGATTGACAGCAAGTAAGCACCACTAAAACTAAGCAGTAATTTTACAAATTGCTTATCTTTTTCTTGTAGTAAAAAAGCAAGTGCTCCGCCTAAAATAACTACTGAAAATAATATCAAATAAATCATAATCAATATTTTTTACAAAGTTATGTATTTTTATTTGGTATTATACCAATTAGAAAATAAAATACCCTATGGCAGACTCAACTAGCAAATGCAACTTTTTGGTTTATTGGTGAACGATGCCGAGTCATCAGTTCAAATTAACTTTTGTCTAATGAACCACCGAATACGAGACCTGTCTGGTTTATTTTGGGTG
>CAZSBI010000002.1:0-7937 GCA_964604735.1 uncultured Flavobacteriaceae bacterium
ACCAAGCAAATCTCATATCCGGCGGTTCATTAGACAAAAGTTAATTTGAACTGATGATGAGTTGGTTTTTATTTGCAAAGTAAATTGCTAAGCGCAAAAACCACTGAAATATATACCAAAACTAAAATAATTTTTAACAAATATTTGCATTGTTTGCTACGCTTCTCTTCACAAAGAGAACAGAGAACAAACTAAATATAGCTATAATAAGCCTTCTAAAAGTTGCATTTATAACTTGAATTTAGGAATATTAATTTTTTGGAAAGACAAAAAATATAAAGCGTTTTGCAATTTGCTGTAATACAGCTTGTTGAAAACGGAAATAAATAAAAAATGAATTTCTTCAAAAATAATCAGAAAAAAGTTTGCGGGTAAATATTTTTTTTGTGTATCTTTGCAATCTCAAAACGGTACCTTAGCTCAGTTGGTAGAGCAATGGACTGAAAATCCATGTGTCCCTAGTTCGATTCTTGGAGGTACCACATTACAAAACGCAAGCTTTTCCGGCTTGCGTTTTTTGTTTTATATGCGTTATCCCCAAATAAAATAAATTAGGTTATTTACAAACGCGATAAATCGCGTTATTCGGTGTAGAGATGCCCAAATTGGGCGTCTCTACCGAATATCAACGCGCATTCCGTTACTGTGACTGCTAAATTCGGGGGCATACATACTTTGGATGGTGGTAATGCCGTTCGAAAAATGTCCTGCATTATTGGCTCGCAAATCGTATTCAAATACATAAACGCCTTTGGGCAAATAGCTGATAAAGAAATTAGTCGATGCGTCACGGGTGCTTTCATAATAGCCCAGTCCGTCTTGCCATTTGTAACCTGAAATAACATTGACGGGTTCAAATCCACTGGCACGCATATCTTTCAAATGTACATATTCCATAGCTCTGTCAACTTTTATTTCGATGCGAACACGAACTAAGTCGCCTACTTTAATTACAGTAGCAGGGCTAATTTTATCCAACTGTTCTCCGGTATCTGTAAATCGTCTTACAAACAACTCTTTGCTCATTTGTAAAGGTGTTTTGGCAAAAGTAATCTTGTCTAAATCTTCAAAATACTGCCAGTACAATCCGCCCCAAGCTATACCGTCGCCTTTTTTATGAATTTGTACGCTTGCCATATCGGCTGTAATTTCCTTGCCTTGCCAAGTTTTTTTGAAATAGCCTGTGCCTGCTTCTATTTTTACCTCGGGCATTGTTGCCGGATTAATAGTTTGATTACCAATTTTAACATCGACGGTTTTTTCTACAGAAAGCCAATCGGTGCCACGCAACAATAAAGCATAAACCGCTTCGGTGGTTTGTTTTGTGGTTTTCCAAGCGTTGGTTTGCTTGTTTTTGAGCAACCAAATACGCATTTCATCTACTTTTTTGATATCGCCCGTAATTTCGTCAAAAGCCTCAATCAACAAAGCTTGTGTCTCGATGGGTGCTTGATACCAATACCAACCCGACGGATTGTTTTTCCAATACATTCCTAACTCTTCGTTTTGCACACTGTTTTCGTCTAAGGAACGAATAATATTTTTGGCAAAAGCGACATCACCTTTTCTAAATGACGCCAAAGCAAGCATTCCTTTGCTGTAATTGCTGTAATCGAGCCAATATTTTTGTGCTTGCTTCATAAAATATTCAGATGCTTTTTGCAATTTTTCCGATTTAACTTCTGTATAAAAACTGCGTGTATAGAAATAGTGAATTGCCATTCTGCCGGGCTTATATTCCTCTAAAAATTTCTTTTCGTCCTTGCTCTTTTTTGCCCGTTCAAGTAATTCGTCATAATCATTAACAAGCTCATTATCAATGTAACTCACTGCTATCATAAGCATTAAACGGGTCTTATTTTCATCAATATTGACATTGAGATGTTTTAAATGTCCAAAGCCCGCCACAATGTGTTGTGTGATATATCTGCTCGAATAGCGTCCGCCTTCGAACCAAGTAAATCCGCCGTCGTTCAATTGCATTTTTTTCAATTTGCGAAGGGCAAAACTAAGCTGATGCGACATCTGATTCATATCAAATAACAAACCGATGCGTTTCTTTTGTTCAGACTCGCTTTTGGCATCTCGTAACCAAGGAGTTTCTTCGATAATCATTGATTTTAACTCTTGATTTTTCTCCAAATTTGACAATAATGCTTGTGTGTCAATATTTTTCCACGCATCAAAAACGCGTTTGATTTTCGGATTGCTATGGGCAATATGACTTGCCAGTGCATTGGCATAATAACGCGAAAAGGTTTGCTCCGAGCATTCATAAGGATATTCCATTAAATACGGTAGCGCTTGCACGGCATACCAAGCCGGATTGCTGGTAATTTCGAGTGTTAATTGATGATTTTTCAGGCTTGTAGAACGATTATTTTTCAGCTTATCGAGTGTAAAAGTTTTAGTTTGATTGCTACGTATCCACATTGGCATTGTTTCGGTTACCAACATACGATTTGACAATACCGGCCAAGCGTTTTGCTCGCCATCGCTGTGATTGCCCATTTGCGCCATCACTTTGTATTCGAGGGCTTGCAAATTGTCCGGTATTTGCAATGTCCAACTTACCTGTGTATTGCCTTTGGCATCGATGGTAAAATCTTGGCTTTGTGCCTGTTTTACAATTGTATTTGTTACTTCTTTGCCCGTAAAAGCATCGCGAATTTCGAGTTCGGCTACGCCGTTGCCGGCTTTATCGGTCATATTGGCAATTTTGGTGCTAAATATTAGTTTATCGCCTTCGCGAACAAAACGTGGTGCGTTTGGAAACAACATCAAATCATTTTGGGTTTGAAGCGTTAGTTTTTTGTAGGCATGTTTGAGTTTTTTGTCGTAAGCTAAAAGCTGTACATTCCATTTGGTCAATACCTCCGGCGCCGTAAAACTAAAACTGATATTGCCGTCCTTGTCGTTGTGTAATTGCGGATAGAAAAATGCCGTTTCTTGTAAATTCTTGCGTGCGACTACCTGCAATTTCTTTGCCGGCTTTTCCGGTTTTGCATTTGTTTCAATAGAATCTGCCACCATGCCTCCATTGGCTTTGAAATCAACTCCTGCATCATCCATTGCTGATTCAGAAGCGGGTGCGGCTTGTACACTAACACCGGAAACTTTTCCACTTAATGCTTTTCGAGCATTTGCGTATCTACCCGTAACACTTGCAAAACCTCTAATATATATTCTATGATAGTATTTCCAAAATCTAAAACCAAACCAATTGAGTTTGTCATAGGTTAAATAGGTATGTTTGTTATGATTTTGCTCTCTTTTTATATGAATATCCAAGTGTGCTGTGCCGTAACTATCGGCATTACTAATGGTGTAACGCGGATAGTAATATTGGTAATTTATGGGGTCAAAACGCCAAGCATGCGGCACAAAAGCATCGAGAGAAGCATCATACATCGAAGCTAAAATTTCGGCGGCTACTTTCTCGCCTTTGGGTCCTTTTAGCTTAAATTGCCAAGTCTCTTTTTGTCCGGGCAGCAGCTTGTCTCTAAAACTGATTGTTTCTATTTCGAGTTTGTCCGAAGGATAAGGCACGCTGACATAAATACTGTTTGAAACGACATCATTTAACACATTAAAATTATAATGAATAACAAATCCGCCCATGTCTTTTTGACGTACGGGAACTGTAATAGTTTTGTAAGTTTTGTCCAATTTATACAATTTGTTTTCTTCTATTTCATGTTCCTTTTCAATCAATATTCTGATATATGAACCTTTGATTGACGAAGCCATTTTTAAAACAACTTGATCATTTGGTTTGTATTGGTCTTTATCGATATAAATATCTAACAATTTATTGTCTGCTACTGCTTTTTCAGTAGGCAAATAAATATCAAAGAATGCTTTATCGGTGATTTTATTGCCGTCTTTATCGGTGGTTTCGAGTATAGCTACGTATTTGCCCACAGTCCAATTGTGCATATTGTCCAAAGCTATTTTTGTGCTTTTTTCGGTATCGAAATCTTTTTCAAAATACTTGGTCGATTGTTGCCAAAAATGATAGTCGGTTTCCTGTTTGTCATAAGGTAAATGCGGAAATAAACTTATAAAACGAGCTTTGTCAATTTGTTGTATATCGGGGGCTGTCCAAGGGCGATTGGTCAGTACTCTATCAGGCGATTGCAGCTTGTAAATACTTACTTTTCCTTTGCTGTTTTGGGCAACTCCGTTTAAATTGGTCGTGCTGATTTCTATACTGTCTTTTGAAGATTTATCAATTTTGTCAGCCATTAGGATATTTGCCAATAAGGAATGATAAGCCACACTGACAACGGTGCTTGTGCTATGTGTCTCGCCGTTGATGTCGGTTACATCGGCGGTAATTTCGTAGCGAAAAACAGGGCGCTCCGATTTTTTGACTTTTTTGTCGGGCAAAGCGATAAAATCGATGGTAAATTCGCCTTTATCATTGGTTTGTACACTTCCGTGCTTAATTTCTTGCGCATCGACACTGTAAGCCGAAGGACGATACCAATACCACCAACGTGGCATTTGCACTTGCCGTTTTACACGATAAGTTACTTTGGCATTGCTGATGCTGCTACCGGCATAAGACTTGGCAAATCCGTGTACGCTTATGTTTTCATTGACTTTGTAAGATTTTTCTACCTTTTCAAATTCGGCTTCAAACTTAGGGCGTTTATACTCCTCTACCTTAAAACGATGGTAATCGCGCACCGTATTATTGCTAATTACAATACTAAAATTGCCCGTTAAGGTTTGTGTCGGCAAAACAAAATTGCCTTGTACCGAACCAAACTCATTGCTTGTTAAATGCAGTGTTTCTACCTTTTGACCGTTAGCATCTTTCAATGTTACACTAAGAGATATATTTGAAACAACTTCTGATTTATTTTTTGATTTTTTCAAGAAAATACTCTTAAAATAGACTGTTTGCCCGGGACGATAAATGCTTCTGTCCGTAAATGTAAATATTTTGTAGGTGTCTTCATTTCTATCGTATCTGTAATAATTGCTCGGGCTATCGTTAAAATAGGCAATTTTATTGTTTTTTTCTACCTTAAACAAATACGAGTAGTAATAATTTGGTTTTAATCTAAATGTAAATTTTCCTTTTTTATTTGTAGTAGCCGTTCGATATCTGACATATTTTCTTTTTTGTTTATATATGGTAACCCTCGCATCGGCTACAATATTTCCGTTGTTTCTATTGCTTACAAAAAAATTGCTTTTTTTGCTGTTTTCAATATTTTGAAGCGCCCAATCGCTTACCTGAAAATAGGTATAAGCATAATTATTTGATGCGTTTTCGGCTAACAAAACATACTGTCCGGCGGGCAATTTAGGGATTATCGTTTCTGTGCTATGCGAACGGTAATCGTTGCTGTCGTCGTCTATCAATTTTTGTTGCCAATCGGCTAGTTTTGGATATTTTTTTATTGCTGCAATTATTTCATCTTGATTATGTTTATTTTTTAGCATATCATTATACTCAAAAAAGTCGATTTTGTAAACTGCAAAAGCTAATGATTTCAGATTTTTAAAACTAATTTTTGCCAATCCGTTTTGCATTTCCGGAATGGTTTTTTGAATGCTCAGCTCGGCATTTGGTGCTAAAATTTGATTTCCGGTTTCGATACAATTTACAACTTCCGGGCAATCAGGGTAATTTTTAATGGTTTTTTCGCATAATTGCAAGGCTTCTTTTTTCAACCATTTCAGTTCATCAGAGCTTCCTGCTACATATTTTTCTGATTTTGCTAGCATTTGATCTGCTATTTTGCCATAAGCTAATGCCGCAACATTTGATGTTTTGTATTTTTGTACAAATTGTTTTAGGCGCGCAACAAAAAGCTGTTCTTTATCGTCAAAAACAGCATTGTCATAGACATAATTAATGCGATCAAAATCTGCCATTGCCAAGGCGTCGATATGCTTATCGTTTTTTCTAAATCGCAAAATGTTTTGATACAAACGAAGCGCTTTAAGCTGTTTAGAAGTACTGTCTTTACTATTAATTTTCAGGGCTAAAAAATCGTCAAGATTGGCTAAAAATTTCGGATTGTCAATTTCGAATTTATAAGCCGGCGAAGTAATGGCATTTTCGTTATTTTGATAAAATTTGACTGCATCTTGTGCCAATAAATCATACAAAGTAGGGCGATACTTTTCGGTATTTTCCCCCTTTTCAATAATTTCCTTAAACTTATTAACCGGCAGTTTTTGCAACAACAATGCCTCTTGCAGTGAGTTGTTATAATGAATTTCTATTTCGTTATAAAGCGTTTGCAAATCCCAAGTTCCAAAATCAGTTTTATCTACCTTGCTTCCGGTTTTACTACGTTGAGCAAATTTATGTCTGTTTTGCTTATAATATTGCCAATACATATTTGCCAAAATATTTTCTAATATATTTTTGGTTGGCGCTTCGTTTTGTGCAATCTCTTGATAAAACTTTTCGATAATTTTCAGTTGCGAATTCTCTTCAATCTTCATCATATATTTAGACTGGTACAAGAGCACTTTGATAAGTTGCGGGCTGTTTTGTTCCGTTTTAGCCTTATCATATATTTTTTGGGTCAATTGATAGGCGGTTTTGGTCAATCCTTTCTTTTCGAGCTGTTTTATTTCTTGCCAAAATTCGGCATAGGAATTGTAGTTCATATTTATAATTTTTTGTGCCTTTTCGCTGATTTTATTATCAGTTGAAGTGTTTTTGTTTCCGGAGCAAGCAAACAAAAATATTAATGATAACAGGGCTAATTTTTTCATATAATTTAGGATAAAATTGGAGCGTAAAAAGCAAAAATGCTTATTCACATTTTACGCTTCATATTATTACTTATAACTTTGCTTTGCAATATACAAAAATCAGTCCAAATGGCAAAAAACAGCCGGTTAATATTTGTTGCTAAAAAATTCTGAACTACGAAAAATCTGTTTTTTGGGTAATACGACGTGCGTGTGCGCGCGTGCGTGCGTGCGCCGTACGCGTGTGCGCGTGTGTGCGTGTGCGTAGAGACGCGATTAATCGCGTCTCTACAATACGCAACGCCAAAACAATAAAAAAAACCACCTGATTTAACAGGTGGTTTGGGGTAAAAAATATGTTTTTTTGATGAAATTTCTATATCATTCCGATATTTTTTGTGAATAATTTTACGGCTATTGCCAACAGGATAATACCAAAAACTTTACGAATAACCGCAATACCCGCTTTACCGATAAGTCTTTCGATTTTGCCGGATGATTTTAAAACGCCATATACAAAAATAATGTTTAAGATAATGGCAATCAGTATATTAACGGTATGATATTCAGCCTTTAAGGACAGAATAGAAGTTAGACTACCGGCGCCGGCAATGAGCGGAAATGCCAAGGGCACAACCGAAGCTGCTTTTTGACTTTCTTCATCTTCCTTAAAAATAGTAATGCCTAAAATCATTTCCATAGCTAAGAAAAACAGAATAAACGAACCGGCAACGGCAAACGAGCCTACATCAATACCAACCATTGTCAAAATGCTTTCTCCAATAAAGAGAAAAGCAACCATAATAATTGCAGATACAATCGATGCTTTTTCAGATTGAATATGCCCTACTTTTTTTCGCAAGTCGATAATAATCGGGATGCTTCCCAAGATATCGATAACAGCAAACAATACCATTGTGGCTGTTAAAATTTGATTAAAATCTAATTTCATTATTTATAAAAATTTAAGCGGCAAATGTATAAAAATATTTGAATTGACAAGAAAAAAATTTTTATTTATAATTGATTGATTTTTAGGTATATAAATTCGTGATTTGTTATTTGGAATTTTTTTTGAAACGCGATTTACCCCGTATCAATTAAAAACGAACCAAACGCAAATATCCCAAACGGTTTTGTTGGTCAATAAGCGTAGCAAAATAAACAGATTTTGGGTATGCAGAAAGGTCTATTTGTATAGAATTTAG
>CAZSBI010000003.1:0-4690 GCA_964604735.1 uncultured Flavobacteriaceae bacterium
ATAAATATTTGACTAATTTTAGTCCGATATCAGGGTGTAGCCATCTAAAAGACCATTGGGCTAATTTATTGGTAAACAGTTTTTTAAGTCGTTTAAAATTCTTGTCACCGGGTCCTAAGCCATCGCCGTGTCCTATAAGAAAACTTTGTCCGTTTATCGTAAATTTTTCAGGTTGGTAATACACTTGTATCCCGATTTCTTTTTCCAGATAATCAATCATCCACATATCGTGGTTGCCTACAAAGAAATATATGGGTATTCCGGCATCGGTCAATTCGGCAAGTTTGCCCAGCACGCGCACAAATCCTTTGGGAACGGCACGTTTATATTCGTACCAATAATCGAACATATCGCCTAGTATAAAAATGGCTTCTGCTTGTGATTTTACTTCGTCTAACCATTTTACAAACAATTTTTCGCGCCATAAACTCGGTTTGGGTTCTTCTAAACCAAAATGCTGATCTGACACAAAAAATATTTTTTTGTCTTTGCTGATATGTAGTTGATTATGCTTGGTCATCGGCATACCATTCGGCAAACGAAGTGCCTGTTTCAAATAATTTTAGTTTAAAAAGCTTGATGTTTTCGGGCAATTGTGGAATTATTCTTTGCGCCATATCTTGTATCATCATTTCGCCGGTAGGCTGAAAATCGACGAGCATAATATGATGACCGCGTTCGTTCAAAAAATCGCCAATTTCTTTGTAATGTGTATTTTTATTGAGCACAAGTGCGTGATCATAATGGTCAATAACGTTTTCTTTAACAATTTTTTTTAAATCGCCAAAATCGATAACCATTCCGTATTTCACGTGCGAGGTATCATCTATTGGTGTGCCTATTACGGTTACTTCAAGCGTATAACTGTGTCCGTGTACATTTCTGCATTTTCCGTCGTAACCCGCAAGTGCGTGTCCGGTATCGAAATGAAATATTTTTGTGAGTCTTATTTTAGCCATTATTCGTCGTTTTCGTCTGTAAATTCGTCAAACATATCTTCATTATCATCTCCTTTGTATTTTTTTGTCAACACTTTTACCAAAATATAGGTGATAGTCAATCCTAAAATAACAGGCAAAAATGCTGTTAACCAATATGATATGTAATACAAAATGCCTTTTTCGGCGCTAAGAAAATGAAGCATAGTTTATGATTTTGTTATGATACAAAGATAATACATTATTGTGAAACGATGAGTTTATTCTAAATACTTAGCTACAATCGGCATACGCCTGCCCATTCCAAAGGCTTTTGGGCTTACTCTAAGCACAGGAGCGGTTTGGTAACGTTTAAACTCGTTCCGATTGACCATTTTTAACACCCTATCCACTAATTTTTTGTCAAATCCGGAGGCAATAATTTCTTTCGGACTTTTTCGTTCCTCGATATATGCACGAAGCACTTCGTCTAAAATATCGTAATCGGGCAGGCTGTCGCTGTCTTTCTGATTAGGGCGCAATTCTGCCGAAGGTGGTTTTGTAATAGTGTTTACCGGAATAATTTCTTCATTGCGATTTATATAAGCTGCCAACTCATAAACTTCGGTTTTATAGACATCTGCAATGACCGAAATACCTCCTGCCAAATCGCCATAGAGTGTGCCGTAGCCTACGGACATTTCACTTTTGTTGCTGGTATTGAGCAAGATATTGCCAAATTTGTTTGATAAAGCCATCAATAAATTGCCACGCACGCGCGCTTGAATATTTTCTTCGGTTACATTAAACGGAATGCCTTCAAACAAGGGATTTAATTCTGTCAAATAGCTGTCAAAAATATCTTTAATGGGTACAATATCATAGCGAATGCCTAAATTTTTGGCCAAATCTTCGGCATCTTTAATCGAATGCGCTGAGGAATATTGTGAGGGCATCAACAAAACGCGAACATTTTCTTTACCTAAGGCTGCTACTGCCAATGCAGTGGTTACCGCCGAATCTAAACCGCCGGACAAACCGATAATGGCTGTTTTAAATCCGATTTTGCCAAAATAATCTTTTATACCTACAACCAAAGCATCGTGAATAAGTTCAATTTTGTTTTTTTCTTGCCATTGTTCTATTTTGTTAGAAATAACATCTTCTAAATCAACTACTTGTATGTTTTCTTCGAAATAGGGCATTTCGGTATGTACCGTGCCGTTTGGTGCAATAGCCAAGGAGCCGCCATCAAAAATGATATCGGTTTGTGCGCCAACGTGATTGACATAAAAAATCGGAATTTTGTATTGCGCTACGTTTTCTTGCAATACTCGAATACGGTCTGCCGCGTGTGTGTAGTCAAACGGGCTGGCAGATACATTGATGATAAAATCGGGTTGAAAAGCCATTATTTTATCCATCGGGTTGATAGTGTAAAGCGGATTTTCGTTGCCTAAATTCCATAAATCTTCGCAAACGGTCAGGGCTATTTTTTTGCCTTTAAATTCGACAATATGCCAATCGGATGCTTCTTCAAAATACCGCGCTTCATCAAAAATATCATAAGTAGGCAGCAAAGTTTTATGTTGTCTGTACAGTTCTTTTCCGTCGTGAAGAAAAACCACCGAATTATACAAATCTTTGCCCTCAATAACCGGATTAACGGTAGGCGTGCCAAGTACGATGGCTATATCTTTCGAAACGTTTTTCAACTCCTTGACAACTTGTTCCGAACGACTGATAAAATCGTTAAATTCTAAAAAATCGCGAGGTGGATAACCGGTTGTTGCCAATTCGGGAAAAATAACGATATCGGCGTTTTGTTCTTTTGCTTTGGCTACAAAATGCAGCATTTTTTGCGTGTTATATTCAAAATCGCCTATGATGACATTGATTTGTGCGAGTGCTATTTTCATTGTTGTTTTCGTAAAATTAATAGATAAGAATGCTAAAATACATCAAAATGATCATTCCATAAATGTGTTTTAATACCAAAATAAAAATATTTGCTTGTTTCGTTTTTTACGGTTTTTATTTCTTGGTCAATACTTGTTTTTCGATAAATTATACCGGCAAATAATTTTAAATTTGTGGCAGGATTGACAATGTATCCCGCTTCAAATTGATTGCTTATAATTTTGCCTAAATTGCCGTTTAGCAAAGGGTAATCGCTAATTTGGTCTGCTCTGTCGTAGTAATTGTAAATATTTCCGCCGTAAGCAATGCTGTCGTTAGGAAAATCGAAACCTTTTTGTCCCATACTCAAAGTGTTATGTGCATAAATTCGTTTTTTTCTGTATTGAATTTCAAGCAGCGTTTCTTTAAAATTGGCGCCCCACGGATGCGCAAGTGCCTGATAATTATGTCCGTAGTTGGCAATCTGTGTGTTGTGTCCATAAGTAAACGGACGCACCGAATTATATTCTGCGCGTATAAAAAGATTAGAAATATTGAAGGCATCGGCATATTTGACACCTATCTGATAACCAAATTTGTTTGCCCAATGGTTAGGTTTGTTAAAAAAGTTTGAAACTTGCATTTCGTCTAATAAAAACTGTCCGTAGATTTGAATATTTTTGGGCGCCTTATATTTTGCCGACAATCCCACTACGGTATTTGAGCCATTCGATCCGGCTTCGTATTCGGCTGTTTTAAAAAAGATGAGCGGATTGAGAAAATTCACATCAAAACCGCGCCGATTGCTGTTATACCACACCACCGATTCAAAAAATCCGATATTCAATTTGGGGGTTGCATTCCAATCTATATAATGTATAGCCGAAAATTTCTTTTTAAATACACCGTCAATAGTTACTTCGGGGCGCATATCCTGATAGGCTGTCCACATAGTTGTGTATTTGACGTGCCAAAAAGTAGCATCAACTTTAAAATACGGGTAAAGACTTGCATTGTCAGATAAGAACAACGAACGGTATCCGTCACCAATAAAATGCTTGCCGTGTCCTACTTCAAAAAAGAAATATTTACTTGGTTTGTAGGCAAAATAGCCGTCGGCGTAGGGATAATCGACGGAATTACGATTTTCACTCTTATTCAAACCTTGCCCCGGCACTATGGCAGGCCGATTTGCCCAAGCATAGCGATCAAAAAACACAGGAAAACGCGCTAAGTTCTCGGCAATTGTAGCACTAAATGAGAATTGCTTGCCAATGCTACCCGAAACCTTAATGGCACGAGTATTTTGATACAAATATTTGTGTGTTGTCAAATTGTCTTTGCCAATACGAACATCAGCCACAGGGTCAATAGTAATGCTGTAATCGTCACCTAAAATACTAAAAAAATGTTCGTCGAAAAATTTACGCCCAAACCACGATTTTTTGTGCAGCAATAAATTATTATATCTGTTTGTGATAATGTTTTTGTCTAGCTCAAAATAATGAAGCGGCTTGATGCTTGTGTGCGCGGAATCGCCTAACTTTGCTGTTAATTCGTTATTGTCAAAATGCGTAAAAGGGACTTTTAAAAAGCTGTTTGCCTTTCTTTGAATCATATCTTCCTGAGAAAACACGGTTTGAAACGAAAAAAGTATCAGTAAAAAGAAAATTTTCTTCATAAATATATATTATTGTCAATATTGCAAGGTAAATTTACGATTTATATTTAATATCATAGAATGAGGAGCGAGGAGAAAGTGAAAAGGAGAAAGGGACGAGGGAAAAGGAGAAAGGGAAAAGGGAAAAGTGCGGTTGAAGTTGAAAGTTGGAAGTTGGAAGTCGGAAGACCGAAGTCGGAGGTTTGAAGGTGTT
>CAZSBI010000004.1:0-11879 GCA_964604735.1 uncultured Flavobacteriaceae bacterium
GGGTCAAAACCTGAGAGTAAAATACTTTCGGGTGTATCATCGACAATAATTTCTACACCTGTTGCGGCTTCTAAGGCACGAATATTACGTCCTTCGCGACCAATAATTCGTCCTTTTACTTCGTCAGATTCTAAATGGAATGTTGTTACGGTATTCTCGATAGCTTCCTCTGTGCCAATACGTTGTATTGTGCTGATTACTATTTTTTTTGCTTCTTTTTGCGCTGTCAACTTAGCCTCTTCGACGGTTTCCTGAATATATTTCATTGCTTCGGACTTAGCATCTTCTTTCAATGTTTCAATCAATTCAGTTTTTGCTTCGTCGGCAGAATATCCTGCGATTTTTTCTAACAATTCGAGCTGACGGTTATGTGTTTTTTTAATTTCTTCTGTTCTTTTGTTTAAGAAATTAATTTTTTCATCATATAATTGTTCTTTTTTGGTCAATTCGGCACTCAAACGTTTATTGTTTGCAATTTCGTTATTGACTGCCTGTTCTTTGTCTCGTATTTTTTTCTCTACATCGGCAATTTTCCTTTCACGTTCTTGAATAAATTTTTCGTGTTTTCCTTTCAATTCAAGAAATTTTTCTTTGGCTTGCAAATATTTTTCTTTTTTGAGTGCTTCACCTTCTTTTTCGGCGATTTTTAATATTTGCTGAGCTTCTTCATTTGCTTTTGCTACAATTCCATCTGCTTTTTTACGAGCTTTATTAACGACACTTGAAGCATTTTTTTTGCTAAATATATCTTTTAGAAAGTAGGTTAATACTGCGCCGGCAAGTAGTCCTATTCCTAAGTAAATCATTGTATCCATAGTTTTTAGTTTTAATTTAATTACATAAAAAAAGCCTGTACTTATTTACAAATTATGATTAAACCCCGATATTACAGGTTTAGGACTAACTCATTGCTCAAACTTTCACTGTCAACTAATGTTGTTTTCCGCGAGGAAATGTGCTCTGTTTTCACAATAAAGACTTATCCTTCTTAATAAATTTGTGTTGAGTTTAACAAATTAAAATAAGTACAGGCAGTTTTTTAATATTATGATCTATTTCTTATAATTGAAGTAATTGGTCGATTTTATTTTCGATCAATTGACTATCATTTTCTTGTTTGTTTTGGATATAACTCAATTCGGTGGCTAACTCAATCAAAATGAGTGCTTGAATATCTTGAATATCTTTGATATCGTACTTTTCTTGAATAATACTCATTCTTTTCTCGATAAAATCAACGCCTTTTCTGATGTATTCTTCTTCAACAGCATTGGCTTTCATCGGATAATTTCTTCCTGCTACCGAAACGTTAATTTTTATCTTATCTTCCAAATAATTATTCTTTTAAAGTTGTAATACAAAGGTTGATTTCTTTAATCAAGCCATCGATTTTTCTTTTAGCCTCTTCATTGGTTTCTCCACTGCCTTCAAATGCTTTTCCGATATTGAGTTGATCGAATTTCACCTTTAAATCGTCCAGATTTTTTTGCGATTCGGTCAATTGTTCATTTTTTTCTGACAACATTCGCTCCAAATTTGCTATTTTTTGTGCTTTATCAAAATCCTTACGAATCAAATCTGCGATTTTTTCTTCTAACTGTTCTAATTTGACTTGTAACTCCTTTCTCATACAGAAAAACATCTATACGCAAAATTAACAATTTATTTTTGATAAAGTCAAGTTTTTTTAAAAAAAATTATTTTGCGCGTATTTTTCAAGTAAAAAATGAAAAACAAGTAGGTCTATAAGCCGGATTCTGTCTGGTTTTGTCATTTATCTTCGTTTTACGTTGCCGCAAAACTTTAGCTGCCTACCCTCCTGCTCGATCGAGTAAATCTTATAGCGCAGGTTTATTTGGCATTGCACCGCATAGAGTTTAGCCTTTTCACTACAGCCGAACTGTACTTGGTTTCTGTGCCACTATTCCTCGCCTCACGACGGACGGACGTTATCCGCTATGCTACTCTGTGGTGTCCGGACTTTCCTCATCGAAATAAATTCGACGCGACAAAACAACCTACTTGCTTTTCGGTGCAAATTTACGATAATTTAATGGTGATTTTATATTCTTTTACTACAATTATTAATCTATTTCACAAATATATCAACAACATCCTCCTCCGGCAATAAATGCCAAACTTGCAAACCTGCTTGTTGTGCTGCCTGTATGTTATCTAGGGTGTCGTCTATAAACAGGGATTCGTCGGCTTGTAAACCGGCGTCATTTAATACAAATTTGTATATCTCGGCATCGGGTTTTCTGAGGTGAATTTCGTGTGAGTAATATACTTTGTCAAAGCAGTTGATAAATCGTTTGTAGAATGCTTCGTCTAAATTAGCTTTAATATATGTCAGATGTAAATCGTTGATATTACTCAATAGATAGCATTGATGTGTCTGCGAAAAATCTTCTAAAAATTGCAATCTGTAGGCCGGAAAATCTAAAATAATACTGTTCCACGCGTCTGCTAATTGTTGTTTGCTTGCTTGTGGAAATTGGGATTGATAAAATTGTAGAAAATCGTCTGTAGAAACCATTCCTTTTTCATATAACTTATTCATTTTCAGCATTTCATCATTAAAATCAGATTTGCCTAAATTGGATAATTCTCTAAGCGTTGCAGGTTTATCCAGATTGATAAACACATCGCCGAAATCAAAAATGTAAGTTTTTATTTCTTTCTTCATCTATTTCTTATAATATTCTCTTGCAATAATTTCTACCTCGCTGTACCAATCTGCACCAAACTTGCGTATCAGAGGTTCTTTTAGAAATTTGTATAAAGGCACTTGCAGTTGTTTGCCTAAGGCGCAAGCGTCTGAGCAGATATTCCACTCGTCGTAATTGACCGCTTGAAACTCGACAAAATCTTTCACACGAACGGGATATAAATGACAGGAAATGGGTTTTTGCCAATCAATTTTTTTATCTAAATAGGCTTTTTCAATGCCACATAAGTAGGTGCCGTCTTCATTTTGTGTTACAAAAGCACATTCCTTATCGTTGATGAGCGGTGTGGTTAAATCGCCTTGCTTGTCAATCACGTATTTGCCTTGCGTTTCGATAGCTTTAATACCGGCTTCGGTTAAATATGGTTTTACTTCTTTATATATTTGGTCTAAAATAGTTTTTTCTTCCTCCAAAAGCGGCGCCCCCGAATCGCCCTCAACGCAGCAAATACCCTTGCAGGCATTTAAGTTGCAGACAAATTCCTCTTCAAATATTTCTTCGCTAATAATTGTTTTTCCTACTTGGAACATAATTTATTTTGATATTTTTTCTATTATATTAGTGCTTTATCTAAGCAAAATCTTCTTCTAAACCACGCGATAGAATCGTGCGGTAACGTAAATTATCCATCATCTAACTCAACGCCGGTGGCTTCGGTGCCATTTCATCTCGTTCCTTGTTGAAATTATCCGGTCGCCTACATCGGTCATTGGCATCTGTTATCCAACAATTTTCTGTGACAAGTTACAAACTCTTAATATAATGCGCTACTAATTTTTCGATAGCAACACGTACATCTTTATGCTTGCCTATAAACATATTAGTCATTACCGAAAAGGCATAATATTTACCCGATTGGGCTTTAAAAATGCCTGTATAATTACGCACCTTGCTTACAGAGCCGCTTTTGACCCATACTTGTTTTTGCAAGGGTGAATTACGCAAAAAATACTTGGCATAACCATCTTCGCCACCGTGAGATAAAATATCTAACAGGTCTTTTTTGCCAAGTTTTTGCTTCATTAAATGCAAGAAATTGGTCATTTGTGCCGGTTGCACCAAATTATCGGGTGCCAATCCACAGCCATCTTCTATGTCGGCGTCGGCAAAACCGTAGGGCACAAAAAAGTCGTGAATGGCTTCTTTGCTGATGTAGCCGTCTGCGGGCTTATTGCCTTGTACCAACAACCAAGCAAAGGCTTCACTAAAATGATTCATACTGTAATCGTTGGTTATTTTGGCTAAATCTATCAATGGTTTAGATTGATAAACCCAAATGGGATGAGCATATTTCTTTTGAACAAATTCGATTACTATATCATTGACTTGCACTCCGTTTTCTTTCAATTTTTGTTTTAAAATTTTTAAGAAAGACAGTGGCGGATTAGGAATACCTCCTTTTACTCTAAATGCTTTTTTACCTGCCGGAATAGTACCCAAAATATAACGTGGCATTGCATAAGGCGCTGCAAAAATATAGCCTTCGTCATCGGTGTCGGGGGCTGCGGTTTTTACTTTTGAAATAAGTTTAAATCCATCAATTTTCGGTTTTGTGTAAAGCACTTTGGTAGCTTGCCCGATTTGTGTACTTCGTTTTAAATAAATATCGACCCGATTGTCATTAAAATTAAAATCCCAAGCGCCTGTACCATAATAGTTACCAATATCTTCGACCGGAATACTACCCGGCGCAGGATAACGCCAACCGTTAAGCTGCATTACTAATTTGCCGTTAATTTTTTGAATGCCTCTTTGTTTAATTTTGTTTACAATGAGCTTTAAAAGCGAGTCTAAACTTTCGTGCAATCGCATTGAAGCAAAGGAAGGATCGCCGGATGGTTGAAATATTAAATCGCCTTTAAAAGTGCCGTTTTTTAACAAAATTCCATCTGCATATAATGGCGTTTTGTAGCGAAAATCTTTACCAAATTTGTCGATAACCGTTAGCGTATAAAGTAATTTTAGATTTGATGCCGGTGCAAAATTATCTTCATCGTTTACAGCAACAATTTTTTTGCCGTTTGACAATTCTCTTATCGAAATGCCGTAGCGCGCACCCTTTAAGACCGGTGTGTTGGCAAAATTTTGTACAATATCGTTTCTTTTTTGAACGGGTTGTTGTGCTTTACAGGCTGTAAAAAACAACAGCAGTAGAATTATATTTATATTTTTTAATTGCATAACAGTTTCTTTAATTTATGACTATTTTAAACACGAAGTTAACAAATTAATCGAGCGTCTTAGACAAACTACGACTTATGGTTCAATCTTATCGCCTCTCAATTTCCGGTAATATTTTCGTGCATCGACAAACCAATAACTTGCAGGATAGTCGATAATTATTTTTTTGTAATACTCTTTTGCTTTTTCTTCGTCCTCCTTCTCTACTTCATATATTCTTGCCATTCTGAAAATAGCATCATCTTTAAACAAGTCTTCTTTACCGTTTAATATTTCTTGATAATTGCCCAAAGCAGAATCAAATTTTTGTTGCTGTTCATATATTTTTGCTTGTTCCCAAAGCACATCATCGTAGATTTGTTGTCCTTTGAAATTGATTTTCATCGAATCGAGTAAAATAGATGCTTTGTTACTGTTTTTTCTAAAAATTTCGAACTTTGCTTCGGCAAACTTTTTGAGTCCGATTTGTAATGTATCGCCTTGTTCTTTGTTGTTGATAATTACTAAATCCAAATCGATGGCATCGTTAGAAATCAGGTCACTTGCTACCGATTTTATGACATTTAATTGCGAATGCGCCCAATCGATATCGCCCTTAAAAAAGGAAGAACGCGCAATTTTATAAGTCGCTTGGTGTCCTATTTCGTTGTTGGTAAAATCTAATTGCACTTGTGTATATAACACCAAGGCTTGATTGAATTTTTTATCATACAGATAAATATCTGCCTTTTTTAGATTAATTGCCGCTTTTTGTGTGTTTCGTAAGGGCATTTTTTCTGTTTGCTCTAATAATTGTAGCGCTTCATCGGACTTTTTAAGATGAAAAGCCAAGAAATCGGCATATAACAAATTGAGAGCAAAACGACTTTTGTTTGACCAACCTTCGTTTAGATATTGCTCAAATGTAGATTGCAAATTCAATTTTTCTTCCTCATTGAGCAACTTATCCGTTTCCATATTTAGCAAAGCCAATTTACTTAACTCTACATAAGTGCGATTGTTATTTTCGTCGATAACAAATTGGTAAATTGTCGTTGCTTCATCATTTTTTTTGGCAAAACGAGCTGTATTTGCCAAGTGATATATCTCGCTAATCTCAGCCATTTCTTTTCTATAAAGACTTTTGAGCTGAAAAAATGCTTTTTTATAATCTTTTTGTTGCAAATACAACCAATGCAGTAAATTATACCAACGGTAATCAGCATTTTCTTTGATTTTTTGAATTAGTTGGTTTTTTAAAATAATATTTGCCTTATTTTCGGGGTCTTGTGTAATATATTTTGACAAATAATATTTTGACATTCTAAAACTATGCTCATTTTGTTCAACATAAGCCAAATAATTTTCAAAAGTCTTATCTAAACGGTTTTTTTCGGCATAAATTTGTGCAACTTGTAGATAAAAATTAGCTTTTTCATCATTTTTCATTGCTTGCTCATACACTTGCAAAGCCTCATTTAACAAATAATATTTTTGAAATGCAGCGCCGACAGCATACACATAATAGGTACGTTTTGAAGCTGCTTTAATTGCTTTATTATAATATTTTTTTGCTTTTAGCGTATCTTTTTGCACTTGCCAATTGTAGCCCTGCAACACCCATAAAGCCGGCTTGCGTTTTGGTTTTAATGCCGTGACTAAGGAATCTGCCGATTTGTATTTTTTCAGCGCCTGATAAGATCTAAACAAGTTGTTGATATACTGGTCATTATATGCAAATTTATGCATTAGCAATTCATATTCATAAGCTGCTTTTTCAAAATCGCCATCGTCAAAATATTTTTTGGCTAATGCCGGATTTTGCGCCTGTGCAAAGCTTAGCGAAAAAAGTAGTATATATAATATGTATAATTTTGATTTTTTCATCGAAGGCAAATGTACATATTTTTTATCATAAACCGTACCATTGCTTTTTATGGGAGTTTTTATCATTCGTAACTAAATGCATTATCATAAAAAGACACTACTGGCATCATCGGCTATTTGCTCCTACAACAAATGCACACCTGTACCGGCATCGGCGGGCATTATTATTTTGCCGTTTTTGAGTTGCATACCTTTGGCAATATCTTTTTTGAGTAAGATTGCGCCATCTAAATCGGCATAATCGCAGAGAGGTAATAATTGTGCGGCGGCTGAAATACCCACGGAAGATTCGGTCATACAACCCAGCATCGTTTTTATACCCAATTGTCTTGCTTCGCTTAACATACGGCGGGCAGGTGTAATGCCTCCGGCTTTGACTAATTTTACATTGATACCGTCAAAACTTTCGGCACAAATTTGCACATCGTTTTCCGTTCGTATCGATTCGTCGGCGATGATGGGCAAAACGCTATGCTTTTTTACTTCTTTCATCGCTTCGTAAGCATCATAAGGCATTGGTTGTTCTATAAATTCAACGCCAAAATCTCTTAATATTTTGCTATTTTCTATGGTTTGCTCAGCTGTCCAGCCAGTATTAGCGTCTATTCTGAATGGACTATCGGTAATTTTTCGCAAGGCTTTTATAATTTCTATATCGTGTGCTGTGCCCAGCTTAATCTTATAAATTGGCCAAGGCTTTTCAATTAACTTTTGTTGCATTACCTCTATCGTATCAATGCCGATAGTGTAGGTAGATTGCGGTAAATGCTCAATATTATAATTCCAAATTTGCCAAAGTGGTTTGCCTAAAAGTTTGCCGTATAAATCGTTGGCGGCTTCGTCTATGGCTGCCATTAAAAAACGAAAATTTTTAAGCTTTGGATATAGAAAATTATCCCAAAAATCGTCGGGGGTCGTAAACGGATAGCGTTCTATTTCGGATTGCAATTCGTCTAACTTTGCTTGCATATTTTGCAAAGAAAAACCATAATATGTATTTTGTGTTGCCTCACCATAACCGCGTTTGCCGTCTTGTTGCAGTTCAACAATAAATGTTTCTTGAAAACTATGTACCGAACGCGAAATCCCGAAGGGATGTTCCATTTCTAAATTATAATGATGTGCTTTTACTTTCATATTTTTTTGGCTTTTGGCTGTTAGCTTTTGGCTGTTGGCTGTTGGCTTTTGGCAGATAGCAAATCGATACTTCTAACTAAAAACTTCACGCACTCCCTTTTATAAAGATATTTCATCTAAATAACTAACAGCGTTTGGTCCTTGCATAAACAATAAATCCAAAATACTTAGATTGGGCATAAAACCGTTTCTGTCGTCAAACATTTGGGTGTATTTGGGCAATTCTGCTTCAATTGCCAATGTTTTTTTTGCATTTACCAAAAATCTATAATCCTTTTCTCCTTCATAATTCATTACAAATTTATCTGTTTTTTTATAGACAAATGACAAATCAAGCATTTGGTTTAGCACTTCAATAGTTTTGATATTAAAATCGACTAAATATTTATACTTTTGATGAAAAAGCGGATAAATATCATCTTCGTAAAATTCAAAATAAGGTGAAGTACGATAAGCTGTTTCCAAGCTTCGCCAATGTAATTTTTGCCAATCGAAATCACTTGACAACAAAACATCTTTGTATGGCTGTTTTTCATTTTTATGCGTATGTTGCACTTGTACAGACAACATTTGTTTACCGTTTGCGCTATGGATATACATACGATTTCTATACGTTTGTTTTTCGTAAAAATCCATTACTTCAAACTGCAAGTTGTCTTGTTTTAGCATAACGGCATAACTGATTATGCTAGGAAAATATGTAGGGTGAATTATCATAACTAATTTAAACGCTTATTTCTTTTTCTTTTTATACTCGGCATATCCAAAGTAAAGCAATACTAAAACAACAAAAGGAATGAGGTAAGAGACTCTTTCGCCTTCTCCGGCAACCGTCGTAAATACTCTATTCCAACGAATACCGTTTTGTCCCTTGCTGAAAAATATGAATACCGGTTTGCCTACTACGTGATCATAAGGTACATAACCCCAGAAGCGCGAATCTTCTGACTGTCCCCTGTTGTCTCCCATCATCCAATAATAATCTTGTTGAACAGTATATTCTTTGGTTAGTTCACCGTCAATATAGACATCATTTCCTTTTAATACAACTTCGTGTTTATTGAGTTTATGTTCGGCATCGTGACTGTCATAACGTTGGATAATCCATTTGTAAAAAGGATAAGTTTCCTTATTTAATTGAAGTACATCACCCTTTTTTGGAATATAAATAGGACCAAAATTATTAGTATCCCAATTTTTGTTTCCGTACATTCTGCCTTTACCTTGATTAAACAGTGAAAACTCTTCAATATTTGAATAAGTCTTAATCAACTTTTTCTTATCATCAGTCAAATTAAGAATTATTTCGGAATAATTTTCATTATATGAAGATAAAGGCAAGATTCCTTGCTCCTGAAACTTACGCATCGTACTTACTAAAAAAGGCAAGCTGTCGTAGGTTTTTATTCTGTATAAATTCTGCAAGTCGGTTCTATCAGGATAGCTTACTTCTTTACCATTTATATATACAATGCCTTGTTTTATTTCGAGTGAATCGCCGGCAATGGCAACGCATCGTTTTACATAATGCGATTTTTTGTCAATCGGTTTATATTGCGCCAAATCCTGTTTGTAAAATTGCATTACCGTATCGGCAGGCCAATTAAACACTACTATATCATTTCGTTTGATTTTTTGAAATCCGGGAATACGCATATAAGGCAATTGCGGAAATTTGCTGTACGAACGTTTATTGAGAACAGGAATGGTATCGTGCACCATTGGCATAGCAACGGTTGTCATCGGTGGACGCGCACCGTAATGCATCTTACTAACAATCAGATAGTCACCTATCAATAATGATTTTTCTAAGGAACCCGTCGGAATGGTATAAGGTTGAAAAAAATAGGTATGAACAATAGTAGCGGCAATAATGGCAAAAACCAAAGAACCCAATAGTGTTTCCTTAGCACTTTTGCTTGTTGTGTCATGTGTTAAATTGTCAGCCTCCGTGTAATTGACATAAGCCACATAAGCCCCCAAAGTAAAGATTGCCAAGGCTTTGTCCTTAGTACTTTCTTTGCCAAAGGAAGCCAATATTTGCACCCAAAGCGTTGGAATCATCAACAAATTGACAATTGGAATATATACAAAAATCATCCACCATTTTGGATAAGCGACAATGCCCATTAATTCATAAATATTTAAGAAAGGTACAAAAGCTTTCCAAACATCAATGCCTGCTTTTTTATAAAATTTCCAAGTGGCTACACCGTGAACCAAGTTCATCAGCAAGAAAAATATTAACCATTGCGTTATTGTCATAATTCTATTTTTTCTAGTTTGTTAAATTAAAATTCATTTGTAATCCAAACGCCGACTGTCTAGGCGTATTGAATTGCACGGGCGAAAAACTCAAATCGTCCGTAACATTCCATTGTTTCAGGTGCGCACTGACATTGGCATCTATGATGTTTAAAAAATAAGCTAAAATGGTCAGCATCAGCGCGGTATCTCTTTGTTGTTTGTAATAATCTTGTGCGGTTACCAGAACATTATCGGCATATTCGGGAAACTCATCTTGCAAACCGTTTTTTCTATCAAAATAAGCCGTTCTAAACCGATTGTACTCATTTCCGTGTGAAATATAAAAATACACTCCTGCGCCAATGGCACCATAAACTATGGGCAATTTCCAATACTGTTTGTTGTAAACCTGTCCCAATCCAGGCAAAACTGCCGAGTAAAAAGCTGCTTTGGCAGGTGCTAAATTATTGATAGAATTAACTAAACGGATATTTCCCTTAAAATGCAAACTATCCCGCGTCAAATTTGGGATAGAATCCTGTTGTGCATTCATGTTTTGAACGAAAAACGAAAGAAATAATATGAAAACTAATTTTTTTATAATTTTTGAATTTAAAAAATTATTTAAACAAGTCTTTAATCTCTTGCAATTCTTCTTCGGAAGCAAAGGGTATGCTTATTTTTCCGGCACCTTTATCATTAATCGAAATTTTTACTTTTGCACCAATTTTTTTAGCAAATTCCTTCTCAATAGCCTTAATTTGTGCCGGTACAATTTTTTTTGCCGGTTTGATACTTAGTATCTTTCCTTCTCTAAATTTTTTGACCAATTCTTCGGTCTGACGAACAGACAAATTGTCTTTGATAATTTTTTCGTAAAAATCGGTTTGCACTTTACCGTCTTCAATGTTTATTAAAGCGCGTCCGTGTCCCATCGAAATAAAACCGTCACGAATACCTGTTTGAATAATCGGGTCTAATTTTAACAAACGAAGGTAATTTGTAATGGTAGAACGTTTCTTACCTACTCTTTGGCTCATTTTTTCTTGGGTCAGATTCAGCTGATCAATCATCGCTTGAAAAGACAAGGCAATTTCGATTGGGTCTAAATCTTGACGTTGAATATTTTCGACCAATGCCATTTCGAGCATTTCTTGGTCATTTGCCAAACGCACATAAGCCGGAATGGTTTTCAGTCCTGCAATTTTAGAAGCACGCAAACGGCGTTCCCCCGAAATTAAATCAAATTTATTTTTGTTCTTTCTGACCGTAATAGGCTGAATAACACCTAATTGTTTAATCGACGAAGCCAGTTCATCAATAGCTTCTTGGTCAAACTGCGTACGTGGTTGATGTGGATTTGTAACGATATCATCTAATGGAATTTCGATAATATTTCCTACCACCGACGCTGCACCTTTATCGTCTGCCGATTTAATTTCTTCGTTGCTTAAAATAGCAGAAAGACCTCTGCCTAATCGTTGTTTTTTTGTTGTTTTTGCCATAATCTTATGCTTCGTTTTCGGTATCTTCTTTTGGGGTATTATTGGCAATTAATTCGTCTGCCAAATTCAAATAATTGACTGCACCTTTGCTGGTAGCATCATAATCTAAAATACTTTCGCCAAAACTGGGCGCTTCACTCAATCTTACATTTCGTTGTATTACGGTGTTAAAAACCATATCGCCAAAATGCTTTTTGACTTCGTCAACCAC
>CAZSBI010000005.1:0-12467 GCA_964604735.1 uncultured Flavobacteriaceae bacterium
GCTATCAAGGTATTGGTACAAATGAATAAACAATAATACATACTGATGAAAAATTTTAAATACATCTGGCTACTAGTTATTTTACTGCATTTTTCGTGTAGTGACAAACAGAAATATGCCAATCCGTATTTAGACGATGTCAGTTTTTCGGTCAGTATCAATTTGGACTTGCCCGAGTACTCGCGGCTCAAATTTGCCAACAATTCGGTTTTGGTTTACAATATCGGCATCAAGGGTGTCATTGTTTTTAATACCGGATCCGGATTTACTGCTTTTGAGGCATCGGACCCCAATCATTATCCGAGTAATTGCTCACAAATGCAACCGAACCAGTTTACTTGCAAATGCAGCTGCGAAGACAACAAATACAGTCTCTATGACGGACAACATATAGACGGCGCCGGTGATTATACACTCAAACAATATCACGTATCGCGTTCGGGAAACAATTTGCGTATTTATAACTGACTTCGATTATGAAAAAAACTATTCGCTATTTTCTATTTTTTCTTCTTTTGTCTGCCTCACAAAGTATTTTTGCTCAAAATAATGTTTTTAAAAGTAGCGGAAAACGTGTTAACAACAAAAAAGAAGGCAAATGGACTTATAAATATCCTTCCGGGCAAATCAAGCTTATTGCGCATTACAAACAAGGTATTCCTAAGGGAAAATGGACATTTTTCTACAAAGATGGACAGATTAAAGCCACCGGTATTGTAGATTGCAAAGAATGGAGTAAAACTAAAGAATTTACAGTTTTGCACACTAATAAATATGCCTACAAAACTAAAGGCGTATGGAAAGAATATTACAAAACAGGTAAGCCTAAGAGTTATAAAATATTCGAAAATGAAGGCAGAATGACCAACGGAACTTTCTTTGACGAAGAAGGACGATTAACACAAAGGTTGGTTGCCGGAAAAGTAACCGATTACTATAAAACAGGTGCTGTCAAAGAAATTATTGTAGCTAAAAAAAGACAACTTTTTGACGAAAACGGAAAACCCATAGAAAAAGAAAAAAACCGAACATTTTTAGACGCCTTACACGCCAATGCCATTGTGTTTTATTGGCTTGATGAAATTGAGCAAAAAATTATTAATGATATAGATGTACTTTTCAAACAATATAAGATTAAAAATACCGATGAAAATATAACTGAATTTAAAGCACAAGTTGCCAAATACACAAATAGAATTGCAGGAGATATTAATAAAAAAATGGCAGAAAGATATGAAGAATTGCCACAAAAGGAACTCGATAGATATATTGCTATTGCATTGTCTGACAAGAGTTTCAATGACAAGATAATCGAAACTCGATTTATCGAATTTTACAAAGAGTTTTATCCGGAGGTTAGCAGAATAAATTCGCATATTTTGCAGCGTGTTATCGAAAAATTGCAAGCCAAAGACCAAGCGCTAAAACTGCGCGTGATTATAGACCAAGACACTTTGCAAAACAATAACAATAAAACCGTTCAGCTGTTTTTGATTACTAAAAATAAAAAATACCCCAAATTAAATGTCCTTACAAATGACTCGTTCAAAATACAAATCCCTTCGGACTTAAAATATGAAGAAATATCGGAAGTACTCGTTATTTACAAAGGATATAAAATGAAGTTTTTTAATAGAGAAAAGATTTTACGCCCCTATAAAAATCTTCCTAAAAATATAGGAGAGATTTTTGAACCGTTTAAACCCGAATATTTTACTCAAAAAACTTATTGGACTTTGCAAATTTATACTAAACCGGAACAGCATAAAGAAGCCGTTGAATTCTATAATGAAAGCAGTGATTACAAACCGGGCAAAAAAATGCCATATCGATTATTTGTCAGATTTACCATTGAGAATACGGAAGAAAACCCTGTGAAATAAATATTTTTAGTAACTTGCAAGCAAAAGCAATAAGTTGGTTTTATATTGCCATAAAAACAATTGAGTTATGGAAGAAAAAAAATGTTTAGAATGTGGTGAAATCATTTTGGGACGTGCCGACAAAAAATTCTGTTCAGACTATTGCAGAAATGCGTATAATAATAGAATGAATAAAGCCTCAAACAATTTGATACGCAATATCAATAATCGTTTGAAAAAAAATTGGCGTATTCTCGAAGCCTTAAATCCCGAAGATAAAACTCGTGTACACAAATCAAAACTGCTTAATCAAGGCTTTGATTTTAATCATTTTACAAGTATTTATACCACCAAAAAGCAGACTGTTTACTATTTTGTTTATGATCAAGGTTATTTAGACATTGGCAATGATTATTATATGTTGGTTAAGCGGAAGGAGGCGTAAAACCCCATTACAACTTCCGCAACTTAACAGTAAAGTGTCTTAGGATAGGAGGCTCATATACAATTTCGTAGCCTGTTCTGGCTTCGTGTCTTGTACTATATATGTATTCGAGTACTGCTGCTACATAATTCATATGATTGTCTGAATATGTACGACGCGGAAGAGCCAAGCGTACCAATTCTAAATCCGGATAACGATTTTCTCTTGTTTCGGGGTCTCTATCTGCTAAAATAGTACCAATTTCAACGCCTCGAATACCGCCAACAATATACAATTCAATTGCTAATGATTGTGCTCTATATTGCTCTTTTGGAATGGTAGGCACAAACTTATTAGCATCTAAATAAATAGCATGCCCGCCAATGGGTTGTTGCACGGGTACATTTGATGCCATTAGTTTTCGTCCTAAATAATGCACTTGCTCTACTCTACTTTCTAAATAGTCAAATTCTGTTGCTTCGTCCAAGCCTACGGCTAAGGCGCCCATATCGCGTCCGGTCATGCCGCCGTAGGAAATAAATCCTTCGTATAAAATGGCAAAAACCGTGGCTTTATTAAAATGTTCTTCGATATTGGTCGCAATAAAACCGCCCATATTTACCAATCCGTCTTTTTTGGCACTCATAGTCATGCCGTCTCCGTAGCCCAACATTTCTTTGACTATTTCTTTGATATTAGCGTGGCGATAAGCATCTTCACGTTTTTTGATAAAAAATGCGTTCTCTGCAAAACGAGCACCATCAAAATAAAGTGGCACATCGTATTTTTTACACAATTCCGATGTTTCTCTGATATTTTTCATAGAAACAGGTTGTCCTCCGGCAGTATTACAAGTAATAGTCATTAAGACCATCGGGATTTTTTCTTTAGGATAAGCTTTGAGCACTTTTTCAAGTTTTTCTAAATCGACGTTTCCTTTAAAGGGATGAAAAATTGAAGTATCAGATGCCTCATCAATAGTACAATCAATAGCTTTTGATTTTCTAAACTCGATATGTGCTTTGGTGGTATCAAAATGCGAATTGCCCGGTACTACATCGCCTTCGTTAACAAGTGCAGAAAACAGAACATTTTCGGCAGCGCGCCCTTGATGGGTAGGAATCATATAGGTAAAGCCGGTAATACGGTTTACGGTTTCTTTAAGCAATTCGAACGAACGTGAACCGGCATAAGCCTCATCGCCACGCATTATTTCTGCCCATTGGTTATCGCTCATTGAGCCTGTACCGCTATCGGTAAGTAAATCGATAAAAACTTGCTCGCTTTTTAAATTAAATAAGTTATAATTTGCTTCTTTTATCCATTGTTTTCGTTGTTCAATAGTCGAACGTTTTACGTTTTCAATGGTTTTTATTTTAAATGGCTCCGCATAAGGAAATTTCATAATATATATTTTTGATTATTTGGTTTATTCTTTATAAATTTTTTGGCATTAGTAATTTTTCCAATCATTTATTATCAAATAAATCTGATAAATCTTCCTACATATTATGCAAACTAATGTTTTATTATTTGTTTACTTAAACAATCTTAAAATATCATTGCCGTTTGCCAACAATACCAAAGCCATAAGTAAAATGAAACCTGCCATTTGGGCATATTCCATAAATTTATCGCCGGGTTTGCGTCCGGTGATCATTTCGTAAATGGTAAACATTGCGTGCCCGCCATCGAGAGCCGGAATGGGTAAAACGTTTAGTACGGCAAGCATTATCGACAAGAAAGCGGTAATGTTCCAAAAGCGTGTCCAATCCCAATGGTCAGGAAAAATTTTGGCAATGGAAATAAAACCTCCAACGCCTTTATAGGCACCTGTTTTGCGATTAAAAACCATTTTTAGTTGGTCTATATAATTGTGAAAAGTTTCTTTGGTACGTTTAACGCCGGCAGGAATGGCTTCTAAAAAACTATATTCTTTTACTTCAATGTTCAGCAAACCACGCTTTTCCCAGTCTTTAAAATCGTCACTTAATTGGACGCCAATTTTTCCTTCGTCATTAATTTCTAAGCTAACTATTTCGTTTTTTCCTTCTCGCACTACGGTGGCTTCTACTTTACTGCCTTTATTTTTGAGCAACAAGGGTTTAATTTGATCAAAATATTTGGCTGTTTCGCCATTGATGGCTATTAATTGGTCGCCTTTCTTTAAAACATCTTTGTTTGGCGAATCTGTACCGAATTGCTCTACAATAAAAGGCATTCGTATATTAGTCAATCCTTTGGCGCCTTTCTTTTTTGAAGCAATTAGTTTTTCGATAAAATTAACCGGAAATTCAATTTTTTTAGTTTCGCCGTTTCTTTCAATGGTAACTGTTTTGGCTGTAATTAATTTTGCGTCCAAAGTATTAATATATTTCACTTCTTCGCCATTTATTTTAATGATTTTATCGCCCGTTTTCAGACCAATTTCATTTAAAACAGGATTGCTGATTTCTAAACCGTCTTTTAAGGAACTTACCGGCACCAACTCCTCGCCGTTGGCATAAGACAGCCCAATATAAATAACAATTGCCAATAAAATATTGACGATAACGCCACCCAACATAATAATCAATCGTTGCCAAGCGGGTTTGCTTCTAAATTCCCAAGCTTGTGGTTCAGAATTCAAAAATTCTTTATCCATACTTTCGTCAATCATTCCGGCAATTTTGACATAACCGCCCAATGGTAACCAACCGATACCGTACTCTGTTTCGCCTATTTTCTTTTTGAAAAGTGAGAAATAGGGATTAAAAAACAAGTAAAACTTTTCGACTTTTGTGCCAAAATACTTAGCTGCCAAAAAATGTCCCATTTCGTGTAATACGACTAAAATACTAAGGCTTAAAAATAATTGGAATACGATAATTAGAGTAGAATTCATATTAAAAATTTGATTTATTTGGGGCAAAAATAATGCAATTTGCTGTATTTGCCGTTATAATTTTTCCAAAGCTTTTGTTAAACTATACTATTGCGTTGTCTTTGTTGTTGATTATCTCGTCAATATTTTGTTCAAAAGTCTTTTTTTTGATATCTTTTTCCGTGTTAAAAATTTTCTTGTAAAAAATAATCATAATAAATACGCCTACGGTTATAGCACTGTCGGCAATATTAAAAACCGGTTCGAAAAAGGTAAAATGCTTACCGGCAATATTGAATTCGAAAAGCGGAAAATAAAACATATCGACTACTTTTCCTTGAAACCAAGGCGCATAACCTTGCTCGGGCAATACCGAAGCCAAATGATGATAAGAACTCTCGCCAAAAAGTTGACCGTAAAAGACCGAATCTACAATGTTTCCGATAGCGCCTGCCAATATTAGACTGATAGAAATAATTAGTAAAATATGTTCTTTTTTCTTGATACTGTTCAGCAGCCAATAATAAATCCCGCCAATGGCAATAATTCTAAAACTTGTTAATAATATTTTACCGAATGAACCTCCTAATTCGGCGCCAAAAGCCATTCCGTTATTTTCTAAAAAATGTATTTTGAACCAACTAAACACTTCGACTTCTTCGCCAAGTGCAAAGTGGGTTTTGATATAAATTTTAACGGCTTGATCAATCAGTAAGATGACAAAAACCAGCAGCAAGGATTTTTTGATATTCATTATTTGCGGTCTTGTCTGTTTTTAGCTTCAATACTCAAAGTTGCGTGAGGCACGGCATTTAGGCGTGCTTTGCTGATTAATTTACCGGTTTCACGACAAACACCATACGATTTGTTTTCGATACGAATCAATGCGTTTTCCAAATCGCGTACAAAACGTTCTAAGCGTCCTATAAATTTCAAATTCGATTCTTTTGAATAAGTCGATGAACTGTCTTCAAAAGTTATAATTTTGGTTTCGTTCATATCGTTATTGTCAAGCAGGGAACGCAATGTTTTAATGTCAGAACGCGCCTGAGTCAATTTGTCTTCAATAATTTGTTTGAATTCTGCCAATTCCTCATCAGAATATCTTGTTTTTTTCTCTTCACTCATAATATATAATGTATTTAAGTTGTTGTTTATTTTTTATTGTTTTTCTATTTTCATTTTTGAACGAATTTCGTCAATCTCCAAATCGACTGTTTGTTCATCATTTAACGCTTCTACCCAGATAATATTGTCTATCAACGTTTCGCTTTTGATATAGTTTTTCATACTATCAACGGCATCTTGCAGGGTTTCGTTTTGCGCTATATACAAATTGATACGGTCATTTACTTTTAATCCGCTGTCTTTTCGTAAATTTTGAATACGGTTGACCAAATCACGGGCAATACCTTCGCGTTTCAATTCATCAGAAATATTGATATCCAAAGCCACCAATACATCGTCTTGTTGGGCAATTGTCCAGCCGGTAATTTCTTTGGCGGTTACGTCTATTTCGGCTGTGGTTAAAATCACTTTTTTGTCGCCTAAATCAATTTCTATTTGTTTATCTTTTTCCAATTTTTGAATATCTTCGGCGGTCATTTGATTAACTTTTGCCGAAATTTTACCCATTTCTTTGCCATATTTTGGTCCTAAAACCTTGAAATTCGGTTTTGCCGACTTCACAATTACGCCTGAGGCATCGTCTAGCAGTGCTAATTCTTTGACATTAATTTCTGCCAGAACAATATCTTTTACCGCTTCTAAATCGTTGCGATCTTGTGCCGAAAGCACAGGAACCATTAAGCGTTGCAAAGGCTGACGCACTTTGATTTTCTCTTTTTTACGCAAGGATAATGCCAAGGAAGAAATGAGTTGTGCTTTTTGCATTTTACGTTCTAAATCCTTGTCTATTTCATCGATATTTGCTTCGGGAAAACGACTTAAATGTACCGATTCAAAATCTTCTTGTGCACCAACATTCATCAAGTCCAAATACAATTTATCGGCATAAAATGGAGCGATAGGCGCCATCAATTTTGACACGGTTACCAAGGTTTTGTACAAAGTCTGATAAGCCGAAATTTTGTCTGTGCCATATTCGCCTTTCCAAAAACGTCTGCGACTTAATCTAACATACCAGTTACTCAAATCGTCGGTGACAAATTTTTGAATAGCGCGCGCCACACGAGTTGGTTCGTATGCTTCGTAAAACTTGGTTACTTGTTGCACCAATGTATTGAGTTCGGACAATATCCAACGGTCTATTTCGGGACGATTATGGTAAGCGACTTCATCTTCTTCGTATGTAAATCCGTCCACATTGGCATACAAACTAAGGAAACCGTAGGTATTATAAAGCGTTCCGAAGAACTTACGGCGCACTTCTTCAATACCTTTGACATCAAATTTGAGGTTATCCCACGGATTGGCATTCCAAATCATATACCAACGCGTTGCATCGGCACTATATTTTTCGAGAGCGGCAAAAGGCTCTACGCCGTTACCCAATCGTTTGGACATTTTTTGTCCTTTGGCATCGAGCACCAAACCGTTTGACACCACATTTTTATAAGCAACCGAATCAAAAACCATTGTTGCGATAGTGTGTAGGGTATAAAACCAACCGCGCGTTTGGTCAACGCCTTCGGCGATAAAGTCGGCGGGGAAGAATTTGTTATTGTCAATCAATTCTTTATTTTCAAATGGATAATGCCATTGTGCGTAGGGCATCGAACCCGAATCGAACCAAACATCAATCAGGTCTGCTTCACGTTTCATTGGCTTTCCGCTTGGCGATACCAAGATAATTTGATCTACCAAATGCTTATGCAAATCTACTTTGTCATAATTTTCGTCGGACATATTACCTACTTCAAAATCGGCAAAAATATCTTTTTCCATCAATCCGGCTGCTACCGATTTTTGCATTTCGTTTTTCAATTCTTCAATCGAACCGATTACTTTTTCTTCTTTACCGTCTTCGGTACGCCAGATAGGCAGCGGAATACCCCAATAGCGTGAGCGCGAGAGGTTCCAATCGTTTGCATTTTGCAACCAATTGCCAAAACGTCCTTCGCCTGTCGATTTAGGTTTCCAATTAATTGTATTGTTTAACTCAATTAATCTTTGGCGCACTTTGGGCACTTTGATAAACCAACTATCGAGCGGATAATACAACACAGGCTTATCCGTACGCCAACAATGCGGATACGAGTGCTTGTGTTTTTCGGCATTAAATGCTTTGTTTTCTTCTTTCAGTTTGATAATAATATCGACATCTAAGGAACGATTAGGTTTTTGTTCCTCATCGGTATAATATTCTTGTTTGACGTAGCGTCCTGCCAATTCGCCCATTTCGGGACGAAAACGTCCTTGCAAATCGACCAGTGGCACGGGATTGCCGTCTTCGTCTAAAACCAACAATGGCGGTACGCCGGCATCTTTGGCAACTTTGGCATCATCTTGACCGAAAGTCGGGGCAATATGCACAATTCCGGTACCGTCTTCGGTGGTTACAAAATCGCCGGGAATAACGACAAAAGCTTTGTCGGCATCGTAGTAAGGTTGTGCATAATCGAGCAATTGTTCGTATTTGATACCTACCAAATCTTTGCCTTTAAACGCTTCAATTATTTGATACGGAATAGTTTTGCTTTCTTTTGAATTATATGCGTTAAAATCGGCATCATTATCGACCAAATTGAATTTTTTTCCAAACAATTTAGGCAAAAGCGGCTGTGCTAATATAACGTACTGCTTCTGAAAAGTATAGGGATTGTAGGTTTTTACCAATACATAATCAATTTTTGGACCAACTGCCAAAGCCGTATTCGAGGGCAATGTCCAAGGCGTAGTTGTCCAAGCCAAGAAATACACATCGGCATCGAGATTTTGCCAGTTTTGCGGCAAGGTATTTTTAAGCGTTTTAAACTGTGCCGTCATCGTATTATCGCTGACATCGCGGTAGCAACCGGGCATATTTAACTCGTGTGTACTCAATCCGGTTCCGGCTTTTGGCGAATAAGGCTGAATGGTATAACCTTTGTATAGTAAGTCTTTGTTATACAGTTGTTTAAGCAACCACCAAACCGATTCCATATACTTAGATTTGTAGGTGATATACGGATCATTCATATCGACCCAATAGCCCATTTCTTTGGTCAATCGTTCCCAAACATCTGTATATTTTAGGACGGAAGTTTTACAAGCTTCGTTATACTCGTCAATGGTAATTTTTTTACCGATATCTTCCTTGGTGATACCCAATGCTTTTTCGACACCCAATTCTACGGGTAGTCCGTGTGTGTCCCAACCGGCTTTACGCGGTACGCGATAACCTTGCAGGGTTTTGTATCTATTAAAAAGATCTTTGACCGTACGCCCCATAACGTGATGTATGCCGGGCATTCCGTTGGCGGAAGGCGGTCCTTCAAAAAACACAAAAGTTTTATCTTCGGGACGTGTATTGATAGATTTTTCAAATATCTTATGCTCTTGCCAATATGTTTGCATTTCTTTGGCAAATGCTGTTAAATCTAAACCTTTATTTTCTTTAAAACGCTTCATATTCTCGCTGTTATTTCAATGATTGGCAAAAGTACAAAATTTTTATGGTTTGATTATAATGTATAAAAATATTTTTGGAGTGGGCAGATTCAACTAGCAAATGCAAGTTTTTGGTTTACAAGTTTAAAAAATAATTTTTAACAAATATTTGCATTGTTGGGTTTTTGTTGGTAACTTGCGGGGGTGCGATTGTTGGGCCTTATTTGAGCGAACACCAGTGAAACAGAAATAAAATTAAAAAATAGACAATAAGGATTACGAAATAATAATTGCAAGCAATGTAAACAGAGATGGAATTAGACTTTAAATTTGGTATTCTGAAATGAATAGACTGATAATTGAAAAATCACTTGAAATATTTAAACAACGGATTGGAACAGAATTTCAAAAGTAATGTCTGACTAGATTGACAAACATGGAAACACTAATAACAATATCAAACTTTCTGATTCTTGGATTAATAATAATTACTCCGATTTTAATACTTGTAATTCTTAAAAGACTAAAAACAAAACGAACTCTAATAATTTATTCTTTGATAAGTTTGTTTGTACTTAGTGTTCTAATGTTGTTTTTTGCTTGGTGGAGCCATGAGTCAGATTTGATTTTATTGAAACATTATGGCTACAACATAGACGGAATGAGTAATGCTGAATTTTATGAAAATGTTTCACCAGAGAACATGGAGCAGGTGAAAAGTCTTGAAACTAGTATCATGGGGATTGGTTGGCCAGTAAAGGCAATTTTCGGATATTTAACACTCATACCTTATTTGATATTTGTATATATCGGGAAAATAACAATTGATAGAATGAAAAAAAATAAGAAAAACGAAGCCTAATCAAGCAGCCGGCTGACGACCAAGCGGATCTCATATCCGGCGGTTCATTAGACAAAAGTTAATTTGAACCTTATGTTCAATTAGTAAAAGAAAAATTTAGTAAATTTGTGAGGTATTAGACGGACTGCTGTTGTACCCAATTTGAGAAATGACCACACCAAAAGAAATATACGATACTAAAAGGACAAATTTTGTCAAAAAAACCAAACTCTATTTTGAATTTCTGACATCGGAATTTGATTTTGACGATCCGAACTATACATTTTCTGAACAATCAAATGGAACTATACTTTCGGACAAATTTGAATTCAATAATTCGGATAGAAATTTGAAAATAACAATATCGAATGCTTATCATCCCGTTGACTATGGATTTGAAATAAATCTGATCGACTTAAATACTGGAACGGAGGAAATGATTTACAACGTTCTGAAAGAAAACCAAGATATTGAGCAAAATTATCTGCTAAAAGCATCGGAATTTTTAAAAACTGGATATGGACAAAGATTACGCAGAAAACATTAAAGAATGAACTGAATAAAAAACAGTGTACAATCGAGTAAACGGCTAACCACCAACCCCCAGCCGACACACCTCTCACACCACCAAACCATTCGACTCCGCTCAGGGTAAACCAAGCAAATCTCATATCCGGCGCTTCATTAGACAAAAGTTAATTTGAACCTTATGTTCAATCAGTAAAAGAAAAATTTAGTAAATTTGGGGATTATTAGACGGACTGCTGTTGGTGGTAATTTTAAGGAGGCAGAAAACAAAATGAGAAAAAATAGAATTAAAAAGAGAAATATTTTGGGTTAAAATAGTTGATTTTCTTCAACAAAACTGGGTATTAATTGAAGTTATAGACAATAAAGTCATAGTTTTTTTATTCAAGATGCGTCAATGGTTTTTTTATAAAATAGAAATTAAAACAATTAAAGACGCAGAAAATGGACTTTTAAAAAACGGCTTTAAGTTATATCTTGACGAAAATGAAGATTTTCAAGACTTTATTGTTTCGCCTAAAAAACCTTTTGGTGACTCACCAAGACCAATTTATTCATCATGACAATATTGGAAATAATGAAAGTAGATGACTTTTTTTTAAAACTTAATGAACAATTAAAAACCTATAAACATCAGTATGACAGACAAGATGAAGGAAAAGTTTATATAGGTTTTCCAGACTTTGATTTTTCAAACTTTACAAAAGACGAAAAGGCTTATTTTGTCTATTATTTGTGCTTATTTGTTGCATTTGACTTATTAGTCTATAGTTATGACAATGAAAACTATTTAAAACAAAAGGAAAAACTGAAAATACCAAAATTTGAATATGGCCTTACAAACATTTTTGTTCAACCAAACAGAATTTATGACAAATACTGGGAGCCATTTCGACAAGATATTTTTAAGAAAGTATTTAAACACGGAGTGGAATATTTGAATTTAAATATAACTGAAATTGAACCAATTAAAATTTTCAATTATGCTTTAAATGACAAAGATTTTTCAACAGGAATATTAAACAATGAACTAAAAAATGAAATAAAAAACTACTACCAACAGCGCACATAAAAAATAGTGGCTTCAGTGCTAAATCAAAGGCTAGTGCTATTAATTAAAGTCAGTGCCAGTCCGAAAGTGAAGTGCTTTTAATTCGCTACTTCTCATACACGCAAACCGCTAGGTAGCATCAAAGGGAAAGTAAAATTAGAAAAATTCCTCAAACTTAACAAATATTAAAACTTTGAGGAATTTTTATTATCTTTGCGGTAGTAAATTATAGATAATTATATGCCTAAAATTTTAAGGAAAACATTGCTTGATAAACTTTTTGTTCTAAAAGACAAAAACTTTATAAAAGTTGTAACAGGTGTTCGTCGCTCGGGAAAATCGACTTT
>CAZSBI010000006.1:0-3216 GCA_964604735.1 uncultured Flavobacteriaceae bacterium
TGATAACAACAGAACAATTAAAAGATTTAGAAAAACGTGTCACTGCTTTACGCTACTATCTTTGACATTGACCGGAAGAAAATAGAAATACAAAACGAAGAAGAAAAAACCGGCAATCCCGACTTTTGGAACAAACCAAAAGAGGCAGAAATTATTATGCGACACATTCGCACCGAAAAAAAATGGGTTGAAGATTTTGAAAATGCACAAACCAATTACGATGAATTAAGCATCTTTTATGATTTTTACAAAGAAGGTGAAGCTTCTGAAAAAGAAGTTACGCAACAATTTAACAAAACACTAAGCATTGTTGAGAGTCTTGAATTTAGAAATATGCTTTCTGATGAAGCAGATAAATTAAGTGCCGTACTACAAATTACCGCAGGCGCCGGTGGCACCGAAAGTAACGATTGGGCAGAAATGCTATTGCGTATGTACTTGATGTGGGCACAAAAAAACGCATATAAAGTTAGAGAAATCAACTACCAAGCCGGCGATGTTGCCGGAGTCAAAACCGTTACTATAGAAATAGACGGCGATTACGCTTTCGGATATTTAAAAGGCGAAAACGGTGTGCATCGTTTGGTGCGTATTTCGCCCTTTGACAGCAATGCCAAAAGACATACTTCCTTTGCCTCGGTATATGTTTACCCTTTGGTAGATGATACAATAGAAATTGAAGTAAATAACGCCGATATCAAATGGGAAACCATGCGTAGCAGCGGCGCCGGAGGGCAATCGGTTAACAAGATTGAAACGGCGGTACGCTTGCGTCATGAACCTAGTGGTATTATAATTGAAAATTCTGAATCGCGTTCGCAATTAGAAAACAAAACCAAAGCCATGCAATTGCTCAAATCGCGCTTGTACGAAATCGAAATGCAAAAACGCATGGAAGAACGCAACAAAATTGAAGCTAATAAAAAGAAAATTGAATGGGGCTCACAAATCCGAAACTATGTAATGCATCCCTATAAATTAGTAAAAGACGTTCGCACAGGACACGAAACCTCACAAGTAGATGATGTAATGAATGGCGAACTCGACGATTTTATCAAAGCATACTTAATGATGATGGGACAAAAAGAAAATAATACCAATTAGAAATCAAAAAAAATGAAAATATATACTATCAGACATCAAGATTTTAAATTAGACGGCGGTGCTATGTTTGGCGTCGTACCCAAAGTTATCTGGCAACGTACCAATCCGGCTGACGAAAACAACTTGATACAAATGACAACCCGCAGTTTACTAATAGAAAACGGTAAACAACTCATTTTAATTGATACCGGAATGGGCGACAAACAATCAGAAAAATTTTTTGGCTACTACAAACCTACTAATTTAACTATGTTTGACGAGCAACTCAAAAAACTTGGTTTTCATCGCGACGATATTACCGACATTTTAATGACACACTTACATTTTGACCATTGCGGCGGTTCTATCAAACAAAATAAAAACGGTACTTATGAACCGGCTTTTAAAAATGCACGTTTTTGGTCAAATGACAAGCATTGGCAATGGGCAGTTGAGCCCAATCCGCGTGAAAAAGCCAGTTTTTTAAAAGAAAATATTTTGCCTATCGAACAAAGCGGTCAGCTTCATTTTATTGCTACCCCACAAAACGGCATTATTACACATAGCAACGAATTAAAATTTGATATTATTTTTGTTGACGGGCACACAGAAAAACAAATGTTACCGATGATTGAATATCAAGGAAAAAAAATCGTTTTTATGGCAGATTTCTTACCCACCGTAGGACATATTCCCTTGCCTTATGTGATGGGTTACGATACGCGTCCACTCTTAACCATTGACGAACGCGCCAAGATTTTTGCTCAAGCAGCAGACGAAAATTGGTATTTATTACTGGAACATGACGCCGAAAATGAACTTTGTACACTAAAACACACCGAAAAAGGTGTCCGTTTGAATAAAATTTTTAAATTTGAAGAAATTTTTAACTAAACAAAAATTAGATATGATGAATAAATTAAAACTATTTGGTTTATCACTTGCTATCGGACTAACAGTAGCAAGTTGTGGAACAACCAAAAAAGCAGTTGCTGATAATGCAACAACAACAAAACAAGAAGCAAAAGCTCCTAGCGCTTTGCCTCAAAAATTTACAACAGTTTTTAACGACAAAGACCTACAAAATTGGCAACACACCAATCCGTTTGATAGTCATTACCCCGGTATGAGCACCGAAAAAGCTTATAACGAATTACTTAAAGGCAAAACATCACAAACGGTAATTGTAGCCGTTGTAGATGCCGGTATCGATATCAACCATCCTGATTTAAAACCGGTTATTTGGGTAAATGAAGACGAAATTCCCGGTAACGGCATTGACGATGATAAAAATGGTTATGTCGATGATATTCACGGTTGGAACTTCTTAGGCGCCAAAGACGGCAAAATGGCAGGTCCCGAGCAATTAGAATTAACGCGTATTGTAGCTAAATATCGCCCAATGTGGCAAGGCAAAACAGTTGCTGACATTCCTGCTGACCAAAGAGAAATGTTTGCCATGTACCAACGTGCTGAAAAAGTATTTGCTGCTAAAACAGCTAAATTAGAAAAAATGAGTGCTCGTTTTAAACAATTATGGACGATGGCTGAAAATGCTGAAAAAATTCTAAAAGAAGCATTAAAAACAGACAAATTGACCAAAGAAGCTGTAAGCGCTCTAAAATCTGACGACCTTAAAGTAAAACAAGCAAAAGGAATGTTTTTACAAGGTTTAAGCACAAAAGGACTTGAAGGATTTAAGAATTATGTTGAAGCACAAGAAAAATATAATTTGAATCTTACATTTAACGGTCGTATTCAAGGAGACGATCCTGACAATTTTAATGACAGAGATTATGGTAACCCAAATGTAATTCCTCCCGAAGATCATGAATTACACGGTACACACGTAGCCGGTATTATTGGTCAAGTTAGACATAACGGTATTGGCGGTGACGGTGTTGCCAACAATGTACGCATTATGTCTGTAAGAGCTGTTCCTGACGGTGATGAGTATGACAAAGATATTGCATTAGCTTTCCGCTATGCTGTTGACAACGGAGCAAAAGTAATCAATACCAGTTTTGGTAAATATTTTTCTCCTCACAAAGAATGGGTTTGGGATGCTATTAAATATGCAGCTGAACATGACGTATTAATTGTAAACGCCGCAGGTAACGACGGTAAAGACAT
>CAZSBI010000007.1:0-19219 GCA_964604735.1 uncultured Flavobacteriaceae bacterium
AATTTAAAGTTGCCAAACCATTTTCACTGACATCACAGAATGTTACATTTTCAACCGGTGAAACAATCGGGTATGGATAAATTTCAATAGTGGTACTCACTACCACATCACAAGTAGAGCCTGAACCTCCACCACAAGAACCAACTAATAAATGAATAGTTGCCGTAACGGTATAAATACCCGGACTTGTATAACTATGTGTCGCTTGTGAATGTGTATTATCCGGTGGATTATCCGGCAACGTATTTGTTGTTGAACCGTCTCCAAAGTCCCAATCTACTGACGATATTTGCTCATTTGAAATGATTTCGAAATTAGCATTGATATTTACTGCAACATTTACCCCTGCAATTTGCAAGAAATAAGATTGAATAAAAGGCGGTAAACCTTGGTGACACTCCATTCCCGATCCTAAATTAATCATTCTATACCGATAATTACATGCTGTACCAACTTCATTTGGATTTTCAATAACACTCATCATATTTGTCCCGGACATATAACCAGTTGTATGTGTTTGATATATTTTTCCATCAATACCTAATTGTAAGGCAGACCTAAAATTTGGTCTGGTATTTATCACCGTCATTGCATTGGCATTAGCCAAGTCGTACTGCAACAATGCACCTGAACTTGAACTACCTTTATCACTCAAATATAATTTTGAACTATCTAATGAAAACTCAACGCCATAAGGTTCGTTATGCGACGAAGGCAATGGTAAGCTTACCGGATTTGATACCACTCCGGTTGCATCGTCAAAATCGAGAAGATAAGCAGAATTGCTTTCCATATTTGCAATAGCAATTTTAGTTCCATCAGGCGAAACCTTCATATACCCTGCGCCAGTTCCTACATTAATACTTACTTGCGATACAACTGCTGTTCTTTGCACTCCCGAAGCAGTGACACGAAAAGCATAAAAAGTATTATAATTAGATCCATGAGTATTATACGGTGCCGTTGAACTTGTCGTTCTTGGTGCAAAAGTAATAACCCAAATAGATGAGCCATCTGAACTAATAACAGCCGTAACCTTTTCACTAGCGTGTGATACCAATCGGACATTTTTTTCAGTTGATACAACTGCTCCTAAGCCGCCACTTAGGGTTAAATCTACTTTTGAATAACGCATGCCGTTAGTTGAAGGACTTATAAAACCATCATCAACCGTAAAAATATAATAATCACAAAAACTATCCGGCTGTGGAACAATAATTCCCGATTGAGTAGAAGACATATCACCCATTAATCCGGTACCATTGGTCATTACCGCATGATTCGCATTCCAAACAGTACTACCGTCTGTATATAAAACCAAACCGCCACAGGGATTAGAAATAGAGGAACAGCCCTCTTCGGTTGTTATTTGACCACCGGGCAAACGTACAGGGTTTCCCGAATTAAAAGTAAGTCCGGCATGATCGCCAAAAAACCAATTTGATGCTTCATATTGAGCATAAGTAGTTGCTAAACTTAGTGTAAATAGCAAGAAAAAAAATATCTTTTTCATTATTTCGTTTTTTTGTGTTTCCTCTATAATTCATAAACTTCGCAAGGAAAATTAATATTTGTTTCATCTCTTTAATAAAACAAGATATAACAAAAGTATAACAAAGGCATTAAATTTCAAAAAAAAACTTACTACAAGTCTCTTTTTTTAAGGATTTTATATGAAAAGTAAATAAACATTGCAATCCATACAATTGCAATAAGATAACATTGCAAGGGAATACCATCAAAATCGGCAAGGTCTTCGCCTATTTGTTTGCCTATTTTTTTGGCAGCATTTAAACGTGTTATCGGCTCAGGAATTAATTTATGAATAGAAGTATATGGAAAAAAAGAGCTAACTGTTTCTGCTAAATCTTTTGTGGCAAATTGCCATCGAATTAATCCATAAAATATTTGTTCTACAAGCACCCAAACGAAGAAAAAGCCTAGGGCGTAAGCTGATTTTTTCAATAGAAAACCCAAAAACATAACCAAGGAAAAGACACCTAAAATTTTCAAGAAAAAAGCTAAGAAAAAATATAGGTCTGAAAAAATAATACTTACACTTGTGTAATCGGAATAAATTAGCCCTAAAACAAGCGAAATAATAAAAACAAAAACTGTTGCCAACAATGATAAAACTACTAAAAAATAGAATTTTGACAAAACAAACTCTTTTTTTGACAAACCATCTATAAGGTTCTGTTTTACAGTTCTATAACCATATTCATTTGTCACCATTGAGACAACAATAATGGCTAAAAAGAAGGTAAAAAAATCAGCCAGCCAAGTGTTAAAATGCCATATATAAGGAAAATTGAAAATACCTTGTTCTGCCAAATGAATATTTAAACCGGCAAAATCAAATTGTATAGCGGCAACCAATGCAATAGAACTCAATAATAAAAAGTAAGAAACGAACAATATTTTACTGAGTTTATGATGTTTAACCTTATATATTTCTATGGATAATAATCTTTTCATTTTACAATAATTTATTGAGTGATTTGCAAGAAGTTTTCTTCAAGAGTAGGCTGTTTTTTCACAATACTATTAATATAAACACCATTTTCTGACAAATATTTATTGATAGCAGCTCCTTTGACATCTTCAAGTAGATAAGCAATTAGCAAGTCCTTGTTTATCTCCACTCTGTCAATAATCACCAGTTCATCAAGTAAATATTTTACATGATTCAAATCGTCAGACTCTATTTCAAAGCGGTTTTGTTTGCTGGTCATTTCTTTAACACTTCCTTCGTAAATTTTATTCCCTTTTTGTAAAATCACAACATAATCACATACTTTTTCGACTTCGTCCAAAAGATGCGAAGCTAAAATAATAGTTGTTCCTTTTTGAGCAATTTGTTTTATTATGGCTCTAATCTCATGTATTCCTTTGGGGTCTAAACCATTGGTCGGCTCATCAAGAATAAGCATTTGCGGATTGTTGAGTAAGGCCGAAGCTATTGCCAATCGTTGTTTCATGCCCAATGAATAGGTTTTAAACTTATCTTCCTGCCGTTCTGCTAAGCCTACAATTTCTAGTTTTTCTTGAATATTGTCATAAGATATTTCTTTAATCTTACAAACCAATTCCAGATTTTGTCGCGCAGTCATGTACGGATAAAAATTGGGGCGTTCTATAATGGCGCCAATATTTTTTAATGCATCAGAAGTGCTTAAACTACCACCAAACCATTCAAAATCACCCGAAGTTTTATTTACCACATTAAGTATCATACCCAAAGTAGTCGATTTTCCGCTCCCGTTAGGACCTAAAAGTCCGTAAACTTTTCCTTTTTCAATAGAAAAACTGAGTTGATTAACAGCAGTTAACTTACCGAATTTTTTGGTCAAATTAGTCAATTCAAGTATTTTTTGCATAATAGTTTGCTTCGTAAATATGTTATAAAAACGAAAAAAATATCGTTTTGTTACAATATTAATCTTCCTTTAAACTATTGACTGCAATAAATGTAGAAAATAAACCTAAAAATACTAGGGTGATAACAACCCAAAAAACATTAGATAAATGTAATTCAACCGGATAGGCAATATTGGTTTGTGGCAAAAAGAAAAATGGATATTTTACTTGAATAAAAATTATCAATAAGCCAAGCAATAGTCCTGATAATCCGCTTATCATAGTCATGCTAAAACCCTGAATAAAAAATATTTTTTTAATTTTAGCAAAATTAACACCCAATTGTTTTAAAGTTTTGATATTATTTTTTTTATCAATAATTATCATCATAATAGAACCGATAATATTGAACAAAGCAAGTAACAATATCAACGCCAACACAAAATAAGTCATTAAGTTTTCTGTATTTAACATCTTGAATATCAAAGGGTTTTGCTCTTCTCTGTCAAGAACATGAAAACGCTTTCCTATTTGCTCTCTAAGATGATTTTTGACTTCCTCAATATTTTTAATATCGTTTACTTTAATTTCTATTTGCGATATTCTACGATCAGAAAAATGCAATAATTCTTGCACCGAAGATAAATTTGAATATAAATATACCGCATCATGATCTACTGAGATTTTATAGACACCTACCGGCATAAATTGTTTGGAATAAAAAGCCTTTCTAGGGTCTGTAATCATACCTTTTCCGGGTTTAGGCACCATAATGCTGACAAACTGATTGCTGCCAACCATCATAGAAAGTTCGTTTGCCAACGACACACCAATTAAAAAATCGGCAGCTTTATCGTCGGGCAAACTGCCTAAAATAATGACCGAATCTAATGGAAAAATACGATAATAGGTGCTATCAATACCGCGCATCATAGCAATTTTCTGCTTGTTTTCATAGTTTATAAAAACTTTCTCTTCTAGAACCTTAGCATAAAAAGCAATGTTTTTTTCTTGTTTTATGGTAGAGAGAAGGCTGTCCGTCAACACAAAACTTTTTCCTTTTACGGGTTTTATTAGCAATTCGGGGTCTGTAAGTTTTATTAAGTCTAAATTAAAAGTTCTAATTCCTGAAAATCCGGATAAAATGATAATAAATGCCGCCGAAGCAAAAAACACACCAATAGATGCTACTTTGACAATAGCATTAATGGCATTATTATGACTTTTTGAAAAAAGATATCTTCCGGCAATGTATGTAATATAGTTCACAACAAGTAATTATTCGATTGGATTGTGACCATTTTTTAACTCTCTGTCAATTTCTTCGATATAATCCAAGCTATCATCTTTATAAAAAACTAAATCCGGCATTTTTCTAAGTTGATGCCTTACTTTTTGCGCTATTTCATGTTTAATCAACTTGGTATTTGCTTGAAGCGAGTCAATTAACTCATCGGCTTTGTCAGATGGGAAAACACTTACATATACACGAGATAAACTCAAATCAGGAGTAATTGTAACCTTTGAAACAGTTATAATTAAGTTCCTGATATTATTCCTTCGTACTTCACCTTGAAGAATTTCGGCCAAGTCCATCTGAATAATTTTTGCAATACGTTTTTGTCTAGTTGTTTCCATTTTGCAAAGATAACGTATATTTGTGAAAGAAAAAATATGATTATCTCACAACTAATAAAAAAAAGATATATATAATATGAATAAAATTGAACACATTGGTATTGCTGTTCGTGATATTAAAGAAGCAGAAAAAAAAATCAGCAAACTATTTCAAACATCGTCATACAAACAAGAAAGCGTTGAAAGCGAAGGTGTTTTAACTTCTTTTTTTAAGATTGGCGAATCTAAAATTGAATTATTAGCTGCTACTAATAAGAATAGTCCAATACAAAAATTTTTAGATAAAAAGGGCGAAGGAATACATCACATTGCCTTTGAAGTTGATGATATTGAACTGGAAATGAAGCGATTAGAAAATGAAGGATTTATACTACTAAACGACAAACCAAAACAAGGAGCCGATAACAAACTCGTTGCTTTTATTCACCCAAAATCGACCGGAGGTATATTAATTGAAATTTGTCAAGAAAAAAAATAGGAACACTTGCGTGTTTTTTAAAAAATTAATTATCTTTGCAGTCGCAAATCATAACTATTTGGACCCATAGCTCAGTTGGTTAGTAGCACCTGACTCATAATCAGGGGGTCGCTGGTTCGAGCCCAGCTGGGTCCACTTTTTTTTTGAAAAATATATGTTTTTTGAAAAAAAGTTGTATCTTTGCTTCATTATTTAATGAAATAAATATGAAAAAGCTATTATTATTAATACTTACAGTACTAGTATCTGTTGCATCATTTGCACAAAATGTACCCCCACCAAATTTGAATAGAGGTCCCGGCCCGCCACCCGGATTACCCGTTGATCAATATCTTATTGGTTTATTTGCTGTGGGAATAATTATAGCATTTGCTTTTCATAAAAGATTATCAAGGAACTAATAAAAATTTTAGTAACACATAAAAAAATACCGTGTAACAATTACACGGTATTTTTTTATTTTACTGCAAAGACTTATATCAATTGCAAAGCTTTGTCTAAATCGGCAATAATATCTTCGACATTTTCAATTCCTACTGAAAAACGTACTAATTCGTCTGAGATACCTGCTGCTAATCTGGCTTCTTTACTCATTGAAGCATGTGTCATTGATGCCGGATGCTGAATCAATGTTTCTACACCACCTAATGAAACAGCTAATAATGCTAATTTTACATTATCCATCAATGTCTTACCTGCGTCAAAACCACCTTTTACGCCAAAACTTATCATTGAGCCGGGCGCTTTCATTTGTTTTTCTGCCAATTCATATTGCGGGTGCGATTTTAAACCCGGATAAGTAACCCAAGCAATTTTAGGGTGATTTTCTAAATATTCTGCTACTTTTTGAGCACTTTGTACAGCTCTTTCAACTCTAAGCGACAAAGTTTTAACACCGCGAATTACCATATATGCTTGATGTGGATCCATATTGGCGCCAAAATAAGCCATCGCTTTTCTTAATCTCTTATATACTTCCTCGTCTTTTGCAATTAAGGCACCGCCTACGATATCGGCGTGTCCGTTGATAAATTTAGTTAATGAATGTAATACAATATCAGCTCCCAAATCCAATGGTTTTTGCAAGTATGGACTCGAAAAAGTATTGTCAACGGCTACCAAAATATTATGTTTATGTGCCAAGTCCGAAACTTTTGCTAAATCTGTCAAAGAAATGGTCGGATTGGTAGGCGTCTCTATATAAATGAGTTTTGTATTAGACTGAATAGCCTTTTCAATATTATCAATATTTGAAGTATCAATATAAGTTGAATCAATACCAAAATCTTTAAAAAATGTTTCCATTACACTTCTTGAAGGTCCATAAACAGCCCCTGTACTAACCATATGATCTCCTGACTTTAACAGAGCCGCATATAAAGTGCTTACTGCGCCCATACCAGAAGCAAAAACAACACCGCCTACTCCGTTTTCCAAGTCTGCTAATTTATTTTCCAAGGCATCAATGGTCGGATTGCCAATTCTTGTATAAATGTAACCATCGTCTTTTCCTGCAAAAAGTGCTGCGCCATGATCGGCATTCTTAAAAGCAAAAGTTGATGTTTGGTAAATGGGTGTTACCGCTGCTCCAAATTGATCTTCAAAATCGCCCGAATGTACTAATTTAGTATCAAATCCTTTGTTTTTTGTATTCATAATTGAGTAATTTTTATATTTGATGACAAATTTACATTTTTTAAATCAAAGGTTTAGCAATTTAAGGCAAAATAAATTGATAAATAACTGATAAATCTACACAATTCGACAAAAAAAAGAGGCAACTCAAAAAATTGCCTCTATATTTTTATAGTTTACATGCCTATTTGTTAGGCGGAAAATCATTTAATAGTTTTGTGATTGCTTTTCTAAAAGTTCTATAATCATTGCCGTGTAAATCAATATATCTACTACCTGACCACACAACCCTCTTGGCTTTTATATCAACAATGTCTATATAAAGTGTTCCTTCTTTTGATGTCTGTGCATAAGTCTTTACACCCCAAGGAGCATAATAACCGGGGTAAACATCTACTCTGTCAGACAAACTCGTAAATACATTTACAATAAAATCCGGACGCGCCGATTTTGAAAATCCTTTCTGTTTTAATACGCTTGTAACTGTTTTTAGCACAAACTTCTTTTTGTCTGCCGGTATTTTCAACGCATCTATACCTTTTTTGTAATAAGCAAAAGTTTTGTATTGTTTAAAATCGACCTGTTTGTCATAGTCTATATGATTAGCAGAACAGGCTGATAATGTTACAATTAACACTAAAAATGATAGTTTGATAAGATTCTTCATAAAATAACTATTTATTATTTTTTTACGCAATAATCATTCCAAAACCTACGCTTGAAAGATAAAAACGGTCGGACGTTTGTGTAAATCTAATTTTTGTTTCTTCCAAATCTTAACCGGCAATGTCTTAACAAACTCATCGGGGAGTGTTAAATCGCTTGCTATTGTCAGTAATGTATTCGGTTGCAAAAACCGCAATAGGCTATCTAACATTTTATGATTTCGATAAGGTGTTTCGATAAACAACTGCGCCATATTCTCACGCATTGATATTTGCTCCAATTGTTTTAGTTTTCTTTTCAGCTCAGTTTGTTCCTTAGGTAAATAGCCTTGAAAAGAAAATTTCTGACCATTTAATCCCGAAGCCATCAAAGCTAATAATAAAGAAGATGGACCTACAAGCGGTTTTACAGAAATTTGTTTGCGATGAGCCAAAGCAACTACTAACGAGCCTGGATCTGCAATTGCAGGCAAACCTGCTTCTGAGAGCAAACCCGCGTCTTTTCCTTGTAATAATGGTTGTATATATTCACTCAAAAAAGCTGACTTATCATGCTTGTCTAATTGAAAAATTGTCAATTCAGACTGCTTTTTTTCAGGACATATTTGCTTGATAAATTTTCTTGCTGATTTTTCGTTTTCAACAATATAAAAATCTATTTTTTTTACGACCTGTTTTATTATTTCGGGAAAAACATCGTTTAATTGACTATCTCCGAGTGTTGTAGGGATTAAAAATAGTGTTCCGTTATGCATCTGAATATTTTTGAGCAATTTTTGTAGTAGCTTGATCTAACATTTCAAAGACTATCTCGGCGGCATTATTTCCTTTTTGATAAGAGTCCGGCACTTCTATATTTTCAGAAGGGAAAACTTCGTTTAATATATAATCTACTTTGTCTATATCTTGCTGATTTCTAGCTATTTTCATAATCAATTCATGATTTAGATTATCCATAATATATATCTTATCAAATTGATCAAAATCTGATATTTCAAATTGACGTGCTCGCAAATTAGAAATATTCAGTCCATGATCCGCAGCAATCTCTTGCGAAGTTTTACAAGGCGCTTCTCCCACATGCCAATGATCAAGTCCGGCAGAATCGACAATAATTTTATTTTCATCAACTTTTGCGCGTAATAAACCTTCTGCCAATGGCGAACGACATATATTTCCTAAACAAACCATCAATATTTTTATCATAACTTCTATTTTTGGCAAAAATACGGTTTTCTCCCGATTAAGAAAACAAATTAACTTTTAGTTTTTGGGTAGTTTAATGGCAGAAAAGTGTTTAAAGCGAGAATTTTATTTCTAAATCTTTGAAATACCTACCAAATTCTTTATCAACTATTCGCAGATTGTCAATTGTTTTACATGCATGTAATACCGTAGCATGATTGCGATTGCCTATTTGTTTGCCAATTTCTGCATAAGGTTTTTTGGTAATTCTTTTAGCAAAGAACATAGCAAAATGTCTGGCTTGTACAATTTCTCTTTTGCGAGATTTTGAATGTAAATCTTCTAACTCGACATTAAAATATTTGGACACAATCTCTTGAACCATTTCAATTGAATAAACCTTCTTGGTTTGCTTGACATAATTTTGGATAATTTCTTTGGCTAATTTCAGATTAATTTCTTTATGGTCAAAAGAAGCGTGTGCTATAAGTGAAATAATTATACCTTCGAGCTCGCGAATATTTGTCTTTATACTTCTGGCAATATACTCGATAATATTGTCCGGCAAATGTACTCCGTCGGCAAACAATTTATTGAGAATGATTTTCTTGCGTGTAGCATAATCAGGTTTCTTCAATTCGGCTGACAGTCCCCACTTAAAACGAGAAAGCAAACGCTGTTCAATATCTTGCATATCGACCGGTGTGCGGTCCGATGTCAATATAATTTGTTTTTTGTTCTGATGTAAATGATTAAAAATATGGAAAAATACATCTTGCGTGCCGGGTTTGCCTGATAAGAATTGAATGTCATCAACAATCAAGACATCAATCATTTGATAAAAATGAATAAAATCATTACGATTATTTCTCTGTGTTGCAGTAGTGTATTGTTGAATGAATTTTTCGGTAGATACATACAATACTGTTTTATCGGGGAAAAGACTTTTGACCTCAATACCAACAGCATTGGCCAAATGTGTTTTGCCTAATCCTACATCACCGTAAATAAGCAAAGGATTAAACGAAGTGCCTCCGGGCTTTTTAGAAACTGCCATAGCTGCATTTCGTGCTAAACGGTTTGCATTTCCTTCTATAAAATTATCAAAAGTGTAATGTGCATTTAATTGCGAATCAATCTGAATTTTTTTGATACCCGGTAAAGCAAAAGGGTTTTTTATGTCTTGAACATGCCTGTTTGTTGTTTTCTTATTCTTGGTTTCAACAGGCGGTCTGTTTGAACTGGGAACATCTATGACGTGACGTGGCGAATTGCCGCCATCGTTACTCATTTTGATGCTGTAAATAAGTTTTGCATCAGCTCCTAAATACTTGGTTAAGGCTATTTTTAAAAGCTGTAAATAATGCTCTTCGATCCACTCAAAATAGAACTTACTCGGCACCTGAATTTTAAGTACATTCCCTTGTAAATCAATAGGAACAAGCGGCTTGAACCAAGTCTCATACGAATCAACATCAATATTGTCCTGAATAAAGGACAGACATTTGCGCCACAAGATAATGTGTTGATTCATAGGTTGTTAGGTGTTTTTTGGTTGTGTATTGCGGATTTTCACCCGATAATTGTACTGCAAATTTGAGACAAAAAATTGGAATAAAAAAATTTATTTTGAACAAATTTTAAGATTTATTTAGTATTCAAAAAAAGTGCATTATTAATGAAAATAATGTATTAAATTTGTGGTATTATTTTAAATTTAATGTAAAGAAAAAAATGGCTTCAAATATTTACGAATTACAATTTAGAACTCGCTACGCGGAAACTGATCAAATGGGCTATATACATCATAGTATTTACGCACAATATTACGAAATGGGACGTATAGGTTGGATGAATCAGATAGGTATTTCATACAAAGAAATGGAAAAAAACGGTATCATTCTGCCCGTTTATACCCTTTCGACCAAGTATCTCATTCCGCTCACCTTTGACGAATTGATTACCGTTAAAACTTATGTCAAATATTTAAAAGGCGTCCGTTTAGCTTTTGGTTATGAAATCATTAACGAAGCCGGACAAAAAGCCACCGAAGGCGAAGTGGTACTTATTTTTGCCCATGCCGATACAGGTAAGCCTATGAAACCGTCAAAAGAATTTGTAGATAAACTATTAGCCGTTTCTAAATAAAACAATTATGCAAACAAAATTAAGTGTAAACATCAATAAAATAGCCACTCTGCGCAATGCACGTGGCGCAAATTATCCTAATTTATTAGAATTTGCCACAAAAATTCAAGGATATGGTGCAAACGGAATTACGATTCACCCTCGTCCTGACGAAAGACATATTAGATATCAAGATGCGCGTGATTTACGAGCGCTGGTACACACCGAATTAAATATTGAAGGAAATCCAATTCCGAAATTTATAGATTTAGTACTCGAAGTAAAGCCCGAACAAGTAACCTTAGTTCCGGACGACCCAAATCAACTTACATCTGATCACGGATGGGACACCATAAAACATAAAGATTTTTTGCAAGAAGTAATTGCTGAATTCAAAAAAAATGGTATTAGAACTTCTATTTTTGTCGATCCTGTTGCAAAAATGGTCGAAGGCGCTAAAAATACCGGTACAGACCGCATTGAATTATATACCGAAAGTTACGCAAGCGAATTTGCCAAAGGAAATAATAACATTCTTAAAGATTTTTCCGAAGCTTCTAAAATTGCATATCAATTGGGCTTAGGTATTAATGCAGGACACGATTTAAATCTCGAAAATATAGCTTTCTTTAAAAACAGTTTACCTTATTTAGACGAAGTATCCATTGGACATGCATTAATTGTCGAATCTTTGACTTACGGCATCGAAAATGTGGTTAAAATGTACTTAAACAAATTGCAGTAATTTTATGAGATTGCTTCATTCCAAAATATTAGGAACAGGACAACCGCTACTGATTTTACACGGTTTTTTAGGAATGGGCGACAATTGGATCAGCCTTGGCAGAAAATATGCCGAAAACGGATTTGAAGTACACCTTATTGACCAAAGAAATCATGGTAAAAGTTTTCATTCAGACGAAATGAATTACGAAGTAATGCTTGAAGATTTAGACTATTACATCAATCATTATCAATTAAAAAATATACTATTAATAGGACATTCCATGGGTGGCAAAACAGCTATGCATTACGTTATGAAATATCCTGAAAAAATAACTAAACTTATTGTGGTTGATATATCTCCCGTTAAATATCCACCGCATCATTATCATATATTTGATGTATTCGAAGAGATACAATTAGATTTATTTAAGAGCCGAAAAGAAATAGCAACAGAAATTGAAAATCAAATTAAAGTCAAAGCTATCAGTAATTTCATTTTAAAGAATCTATTTCGTGACAATGAGGACAAATTTACATGGAAAGCCAATATTGAAGTACTCAAAGATGCACAAGAAGAACTTGGCGAAGCTATACCTGCACAAAGCGTTTTTGACAAAGATACATTATTTATCAAAGGAGCACTCTCTCCTTATATTCAGAAACGTCATTTAGCAGAAATAAACGCGCACTTTCCTCAGAATCAACTTGTTGTCATCAAGAATAGCGGGCATTGGGTACATGCAGAACAAGCACCGGAATTTTATAAAGAAAGCTTTTCATTTTTAAAAAAATAATGAAAAAAATATTTTTTATTAAAAAATCATAATTTTATCAATTATTATTCTCATAAATATTTGCAAGAGAAACAAGTTTGCATTACCTTTATCCAAAATTTATATAAAACTTATACTTATGAAAAAAATATTAATTGTACTAGTATTTTTATCCTTTGGCAGCATGTATGCGGGAGGATATCGAGTTGCCTTGCAAGGACAAAGAATGCTTGGCATGGCACACGCAGGAATTTCGGTTTTTAACAGTACTGAATCCGCTTTTTTTAATCCCGCAGGATTATCATTTTTAGACAGTAAATTTTCGGTAACTTTTGGCGTTAGCGGTATTACATCAACTGTCAAATTTCAGAACAGTCTTTACAACCAAACTGCGCAAACCGACAATAAACTCGGAACACCTTTTTACTTGTATATGGCTTATAAAGTCGATGACAAGGTAACACTTGGATTGGCTGTTTACACACCTTTTGGCAGTTCATTAAAATGGGAAGACGGCTGGGCAGGTTCGCATATTGTCAATGATATTGCAATGAAAGTTTTCTACATTCAACCATCATTAGCCTACAAGTTTTCTGAAACATTTAGTGTTTCCGGCTCGTTAATTATGGCTTATGGAAATGTTTCTTATAACAAAGATATTAATCGATATTTAACCGACGAAAATGGCAATAAAACAAATGCGCAAATAGATTCCGGAACAACCGGAGCTGCCGGATATGCTTTTAGTGCTGCTTTTAAACCCTCAAAAGACGTAGCTATGGGTATTAGCTATCGTTCATCTATAATATTAGATGCCAAATATGGAACAGGTACTTTCAACAATGTTCCTGTATTTTTGCAAAACAAACTTAAAACAACAGGACTCTCAGCACAATTACCTATGCCTGCTGAATTAGGTGTTGGTGTATCATTCAAACCTTTCAAAAAAATGTTAGTAGCTGTTGATTACAATTATACTTATTGGGATATTTACCAAGAATTAGTTATTGACTTTAAAAATGATTTACCTTCAAGCGTAAGTGATAAAAGCTATAAAAACACAAACACCTATCGTTTTGGTGCAGAATATACAGTTAATGACAAGATTAAAGTAAGAGCCGGTTATTACTATGACCAATCACCACTTACTTCTGAACATTTTTCACCGGAAACACCTAGTTTAGACTCTAACAACTATACATTTGGTATTGGTTACGAAATGAAGAAAATGACTATTGACTTCTCATTCCTATATGTTGACGGTATAGAAAGAACAGATTACACTTATGTGAAAGGCGAAGGTCCTTCGGCACATCGTTTTGGTGGCACTTATATAAGCAATGCCATTATACCCGGACTTGGTATTACATATTCAATTGACAAATAAATTTAAAATTATAAATCATGAAAAAATTATTATATCTACTCATATTTATTCTGGTTGGTGCAAGTTTTACATCTTGTGAACCGGAATTTACCTCACCAATAGGTGATGAAAGCTATTCAAGCGGCGATGCAGATTTTAGCAAATTTGTATCTGTTGGCAACTCATTAACCGCCGGTTATACAAACGGAACTTTATACAAAAGCGGACAAGAATTATCTTTTCCGGCTATACTTGCCAATCAAATGAAACTAGCAGGTGGCGGTGAATTTACACAACCTTACCTAGCCGATGATAGCAATGATGTTGGTGGGATGATATTTGCAGGAAATACTATTTTAGCTCCAAAATTAATCGTAAATGCTTCACAAGGTAGCGTTGAAAGAATAAACAGAGCTCCTAGTATTGATATTACTGATATTCATCCGGGTCCTTATAATAATATGGGTGTTCCCGGCGCAAAAGTATTTCATTTAGGCGCTGCTGGATATGGCAATCTTGCCAATGTACCCATAGGTGCAGCTAACCCTTACTATGTAAGAATGGCTTCTGCACCAAACACACCGGTAATTGCTGATGCTGTTGCGCAAAACCCTACATTCTTTACTTTATGGATTGGTGCAAATGATGTATTGGCTTTTGCTACAAGTGGCGGGTTAGGTGTCGATCAGACAGGCAACTTCGACCCTACGACTTATGGAGCTAACGATATTACTGACCCAATGGTTTTTGCAGGTGTTTACTCACAATTATTAGATGCACTAACAGCCAATGGTGCCAAAGGAGTTGTTGCAACAATTCCGGATGTTGCTTCTGTGCCATACTTTACAACCATACCTTACAACCCAATTCCAATGACAGATCAAGCAACTGTTGATGCATTAAATAATGCATACTTGCAATACAATGGTGGTTTACAAGTTGCACTTGCTAACGGATTAATTGATGCAGCCGAGGCAAGCAAAAGAACAATTGTTTTTGCAATGGGTGCTAATGCTATGGTTATTGAAGATGAAGATTTGACTGATTTAAGCGGATTAGGTTTACCTTCAATTAGACAAACCAATACCGATGATTTAGTAGTTTTACCTGCTAAAAGTGTTATTGGACAAGCCGACCCTAACAATCCTTCTTTAATTAATGGTATTACAAAACCTTTAGCTGATCAATGGGTTTTAACTGATACTGAAATCAATTCAGTGAGAACGGCAACTGCCGCATACAATGGCACAATAAATCAATTGGCTGCCGCAAAAGATATACCTGTTGCCGATATGGCTGCCACAATGGCACAAATGATAAACGGTTTAAAAATTGAAGACGGATCAGTTTATACAGCTGATTATTTTAACGGCGCAAACCTTGACAACTTAAGTTTTGGTTTAGATGGTGTACATCCAAATTCAAGAGGATATGCCATTATTGCAAATAAATTTATTGATGTAATCAACTCAAAATACAATGCTACTTTACCTAAAGTGGTTCCGGCCGGATATCCCACAATAACAATATTAGGTTCAAATTAACATATATAACATATACACACAAAAAAGCTTGCCTATCGGCAAGCTTTTTTGTGTTAAATATTTTGAGAAATTATGCTTTTACTAATTCTACTTCAAAAATAAGTGTTGCGTTAGGCGGTATAACTCCTCCTGCTCCTGCTTCACCATATGCTAAATGAGAAGGAATTACAAAAGTAGCTTTATCACCTTCTTCTAATAAACGAATGCCTTCGTCCCAACCGGGAATAACATATCCAATTCCTATGGGAAACTCAATTGGTTCTCCTCTTCCATAAGAATTATCAAACACAACTCCGTCAAGCAGTTTACCTATATAATGTACCGAAACATTTTCACCTTTCACAGGCGTCTTTCCACTACCAGATTTTTCAGTAATTTTATAATATAAGCCTGATTTTGTTTGTTCGTAACCGGCAACTAAATCCTTCATTTTTGCCTCTGCTTCTGCTTTTGCTTTGGCAATACGCTCTTCCTTAGATTCATTAAATTTTTTAAATTCAACAGGTGCATTAAATTTTTCTGCTTCCTCCCCTATTCTAATTATTTCTACTGACTCAATTCTATCACCTTGTGCTATCTTATTTACCACATCTTGTCCTTCTATCACTCTACCAAAAACAGTATGCTTACCGTCTAACCAAGGAGTTGCCTCATGCGTAATAAAAAACTGACTGCCGTTTGTACCCGGTCCTGCATTTGCCATAGAAAAAATACCTGCTGAATCGTGTTTTAATTCCGAGTGAACTTCGTCATCAAATTTATATCCCGGACCTCCGGCACCTGTACCTGTCGGGTCACCACCTTGAATCATAAAATTATCTATAACTCGATGAAAAGTTAAACCGTCATAATACTTTTTGTCTTTATGCGCATCTGCTACATCAGGATGATTACCTTCTGCCAATGCTATAAAATTAGCTACTGTACCCGGTGTTTTCTTAAATTCTAATTTACCTAAAATTTCACCTTTATTGGTTTTTATTTTGGCATATATTCCATTTTCTAAACTCATTATTTTATTTTTTTTGAATTGTTTTATATTCTTCTGATTAAAAATCGCTGGAAAGTTTATTGATTACATAATTAATCGTACGCCACCAAGTTCTTCTAATCTGTAAGGGAATTTCTCGTCAGGTGAGCCAATAAACATAAAGTTAATTGGAATATTCCATTTGATAGATAAATCCTTGATTAATTCAGGACCAAATTTACCTTCAACAGGCACAAATTCTATATCAATCTCAGGATATTGCTCATCTAAAATTCTGATATTTCTTATTAATTCCTCCGAAGGTGCTTCACCCGGCGCTAATACTTTTACAATTTTTACTCGTTTTGTATGCTCATTATCACGAATATACAACATTGCCTTGTTCATGTTAGCAATACTTTTTCCTTTTGTGTAGAACACAAACTCTTGACTGTTAATTTCGTCAATTAAATGGTCAATTCCTTTATGTAATCGTAAGAAGAACTTACGAATGGGTTCAAAAATGTATTGTACAATACTCAATAAAACTCTTAGTAGCATTGTACGATTTAGCATTATCATAACAAATGCTAATGTTGGAACAAAATAGATTACAAAAATGGACATGTTTTCCATTCCTTTAGCATGATTTGGCAAAGTTTTTTCCATATCAGGCATCAAAATATTTCCTCCAATTGCAATTGCTACTGCAACAAAAGCTAAAAATATACCACCCCAAGGAGCCACTTCGGGTCTTGGTAAATGTTTTCTTTTTACCTTTAATAAAATATTACCTATTACAAAAAGTAACATTACCGATAAAAATGACAGCGTATAAACACCTGCTAGGGTTTCAACATTTCCCCATGTAATAACTAATACCGATAAACTTAGAAAAAAGAAGAATAAAATAATACGATATGATGAGCCTCTACTATTTTTTTTCAAGAAAAAATTAGGCATAATACGGTCTAAGGTCATTCGTTCTAACAAACCTGTTACACCAACATAACTTGTCAATACAGCTCCTGAAAGCACCAATAATGCATCGATAGAAATAACTGTTGACAACCAAGGACCTGCTGAATTGTTGGCCATATCAATCAATAATGTATCTGCATTAACTTCATCTATATGTACCATAGATAATGCTAATAATGCCATCAGAGGATTTAAAATACCTACGACAATCCACATGTTTTTAAGTGTTTTTGGAAACACACCGGGTTTTTGTTCTTCTACAAAGTTTGCTGAACTTTCAAAACCTGAAATACCTAGCATTGAGGCAGCAAAACCGAAGAAAACTGCCATAAAAATACTACCATTTTTTACAGGACCATTCCAATTATCCATAAAAACATCAATACCATTCATAAAAATATAGGCAAAAATAGAACCAACTAATACAACCATGGTTGTTAAGTGAAAAATAAAAATCCCAATGGCTACTTTCGCTGATTCGCTAATACCCATAATAGCCAAACCGGCAAATAAGGCTAATAATCCGGCTGTTGCAAAAACAATTACATTATCACTAGCATGAAACATATGTAAGAAATAATGCATTCCTTCTTTTGCCGATATTACTGCCGTAGCCATATAAGATAGTAAGGTAAGCGTTGCTGCCAATGATGACATACGTTTACTTGTTGTATTTAACAAAGCGTTGTATGCGCCTCCGTTTAAAGGCAAAGCACCAACCACTTCACCGTAAATTTTTCTAAAAAAGAATAATACAGTTGCTACTATAAATAAAGTTATCCATGCAAATTGTCCTGCATAAATAATTGCCAAAGCAGAAACATATAAAACCGACGAACTGATATCATTACCACTAATAGCGGTAGCTGCCAATTCACCCAATTTTTCGTGTTTTTTTAATTCCGGTTTATTAAAGTGTACAACTTCATCCTTGTGTGAAGTATCAGAATTTTGGTTATTTTTATTCATAATCGTATAAATATTTGCAAATGCGAAGTTAGTAAATTTCTGTTAATGTGATACAAATATCACAAAAAAAAGAGTGCTATAACATAGTTATAGCACTCCTTAAATAATTTTAAGCTAACTCAAAAAGATTATTTTTTGAATTTTTGGTATTTTTTCTTAAATTTATCGATACGACCGGCTGTATCTACCAACTTCATTTTTCCGGTATAGAACGGATGAGAAGTTCTTGAAATCTCAACTTTTACTAATGGGTATTCAACTCCATCAATATCAATATTTTCTTTTGCCTCTGCGGTAGAACGAGTTAAAAATATTTCTCCGTTAGACATATCTTTAAAAGCTACCATTCTATAATTTTCAGGGTGAATTCCTTTTTTCATCTTAATATATTTTTTTATCCTTTATTCGAGTGTGCAAAGTTATAAACTTTTTTTTGAAAAGCAATAGTTTTTTTATCTTTTTTTATTAGGGCAGCTTCAACAAGTGAGGATATTTCAAAATATTTTAAATACATTAACTTTTCACCTCCCTTTTTACTTAGGTTGTACACTTTTTAAAATTGATATAGAATAAAAAAATATCTAGTTTACCATCTAAAAAGAACTAAAATATACAATTTTTCATCGCAAATGGTGATAACTGAGCTTTTACAAAAAAAAAGCGCAACAAAATAAATGTTACGGTTTTATATAAGATGGGCGGCGACATACTTTTCCAGCTAATGCTAGTATCATCTGCGCAATCGGGCTTAACTTCTCTGTTCGGTATGGGAAGAGGTGATCCCCGACGCAATAGCCACCCT
>CAZSBI010000008.1:0-17202 GCA_964604735.1 uncultured Flavobacteriaceae bacterium
TAAAAGGAGTAAGGATAATTTTGTTTTCATTTTTTTATATTTTTTTTGTTTGTATAATAAATTTTGCAACTTGTTTCAGACAACAAGAAGCATATAGTTTACAAAGATATAAATAAAATGCTTGAATATCTCAATATTGACAAAAAATAGGAGTTGTTTTGAGCAATTATTATTATTGTCTCAAAATTTCAGCGACTTTAATGCCTTAATCATAATTGCTTAACTTAATTACTAAAATTGTTGAAAGTTTTCTTTTCTTTTGTCATATTTGATACCCTGCAACATAGATGATTTGATACCGATATTAAAAAGCCAATAATTTCGAGTTGGCACCCAAGTAAAACGCATTCGCCAACTTTTTAATTCTCTTGTAAAATTGAAGGTGGAGTATGTAAATCCTTTGCTAACTAAATCGTATCCGCTGGCATAAGTAACTCGCCAATTATCAGTAAATGTTACAGAACCTCTAAAATTTAGAGTATGAATAGGTATTTCATTAAAATCTTCGACATTGGGGGCGTAAGCCTTATTGCTATAATTAAATGTGTACGACAAGTTCATATCCCAATTAATCGGATTTTCATAGGCATTTTGAAGTCCTTTGTTGCTTTTGTTCTCTTTATTGCCAAAAGTATTATTGTCAAATTTATATCCTGTGCTCAAATTAAAACCTGTAAACCTACCTAATCCTTGTCCTTGTGTCAGGGCATATTCTTTTGTTTGTTTACCGTCTTTGTCTAATGCGTAGGGGTCAAATGTGCTTCGTATAGTCACTCTTACTCCTTTGACAATTTCGTTAGAAGAATTAAAACTAAACCGTCCTAATTTTAAAGAGTCGGCCAAAAAACTATAGGAGGAAGCAATGCTTAGGAATTTTATTTTTTTGTCTTTTCCATCCTTTGTTTTAATCTTTGCTTCAAAATCGTTGGTAAATCCTAAGTTAAGCGCTTTACTTTGATTTCTATTAGGTGAGCCATACATACTTTGATAGTCAAAAATTGAATATTCCACTACTTCACCATCGGGTTTTACAAACGATTGCTGATATTTGTCAAAAATAGGTTTGTAACTATAATTCAACGAAGTGTTTAAAGTATGTCTTATACCCATTATTTTGTGTTTGTCTCCAAACAAGTACGTACCATAAATTGAAGTAGATAGATTAGCCGACATATCAATATCTCTAAATGCTTGCAAACCTTCTTTCTTTTCGTAGGCAATTCCGCCGGAACCATCGTTTAAATCAGGGTCCCAAGATTGACTATACGTTTGCATTGCCCAGACTTCTTTGTATTTGATGCTTGGCGAAAAATTCAGATAGGTAAATATCTTGGCATTTGTACTTGTCGAAAAGTTGTGCAAAGCTCCTATTTTATTATTGTCCCACATTCTTTCGGTCATCAAATCGTTATCAGTGGTCGAAATTAAATGTGAGCCCTTCATATTGTATCTGAATTTAATTTTCTGAAAAATATTATTCTTCTTACCGTTAAAAGCAAAGGGATAAATATCTCTGACGCTTAGGCTTACTTCGGGCAATTTTAATGATATTGTTTCGGTGCTGATATTTTGGTTATGGTTTAAGGAAACCGTAAAACTCATAGGCAGATTTGCAAATTGTTTGCTGTAAGTTACAGATGATCCCATGTTGTTTCTAAGTGTGCTGTTGGCATTTGAAATACTCTGATGATTTAAGTTATTTTGATAATATTTGCTGCTTCCAAAATTGACACTGCCGCTAAAACTACTTAAAGGGCTGCTTTTTTTATCCTTGTTATGTCGCCATCTTATATTCCAATTGGTTGTTTTAGAATATCCGGGCAAACCCCGTTCCGATTTTATGGTATTTAGGTAATCAAAATTGACGCTGCCGCCAAATTTATAGCGTTTTTTATACCTCGAACTGATGTTAAATTTATAACTACCATTAGTGTAAATATCACTTCTTAATGTTAAGTCGGCATACTGACTCATAGCCCAGTAGAAACCGCCGTCGCTCATGAAAAAACCCTCCTGACTTTGCGCAAACTTGGGAATAATAAAACCCGAAGTGCGTTTTTTTGTCAAGGGAAAGAAACCGAAAGGAATAAACAAGGGCGTAGCCACTTCTTCTATCCACATTTGAGTTGAACTAATCACAATTTTTTTGCCCGGAACGATTTTGGCTTTTTTGGACAAGAAATAGTATTCCGGATTTACACTATCTTTTGAAGTAGTAAAACGCACATTCTTTACAAACATTACACTGTCATTAAATTTTTTAGTCACCTCGCTAAAAAGTGTAAATTCACCTTCGGTGGTTATGGTATTCCAAACCAAAGCCTTTTTTGTTTCAAAATTGAAGCGAATACTGTCGTTGATTGAAGTTGTATTGCTTTGTTTAAACACAGGACGTTGCGACAAGTTGCCAAGCGAATCGGGAATGCGTCCGGCATAGACTTCTTTCTTTTTGTAATCGATATAAATGACACCGGCTTCAAGATCAATGTCCTCGTAATGAATATGAGCCTTGTTGTACAGTTTTATATACTTCTTTTTTTCATTAACTTCGGTATAGTCTTCGGCAAAATGTGTTACTTTATCCTGCAAAGATTCATTTTTCGGAATGCTGTCAGCAGAAACTTGCAAGCTGTCTTGTTTTGTTTTAAGTGTATCAACAATTTTGGTTTTTTGCGTATGAATATTGCTATTTATTGTAGCGGAATTGTTTTTATTTGGAATGACTTTTTTATCATTAAAACTTTTTTCACCATCAATTTGAGCAAAAACAGTAGCGCTCGACAATAAGAACAAAATAATTATTGCACCAAAAGATATTTTGGTAAAAAATTTGCTTGTATTATTTTTGTACATTGTCATATTTTGATTTAAACACTATTTGCAAAAAAAACAATAACATAATTAATGTATGTCATTTTAGCTGAATATTATCGCAAAAGTAAAATATTTTAAGCTATAATTTTTAAAAACGAAAAAATCTATGCAAAAAATATATAAACATTTTTTATTTCAAGTATTTGTAGCAATAATCGTGCTAAACCCAACAACATTATTACAAGCACAAGAAAAAAAATTTAAAGTAGTAATAGATGCCGGTCACGGCGGAAAAGATTCCGGCACCATTGGCACAGGTAAATACAAAAAAAAGGAAAAAGATATAGCCCTTGCCGTAGCCTTGTTGGTCAATAAGAAACTAAAAGCTTACAACGATATAGAACCTATCTTAACTCGCAAAACGGATGTTTTTTTAGAACTATACCAAAGAGCTAGAATTGCCAATAAAAACAAAGCCGATTTGTTTATCTCTATCCATTGCAACGCAAACAAAAGCAAGTCGCCAAACGGCTCTGAAACTTATGTGCTTGGGGTACATCGCAATAAAGCAAATTTAGAAGTGGTAAAACGAGAAAATGCCGTTATTCAACTCGAAAGCAATCACAAATTACACTACGAGGGCTACGATCCCAAACACCCCGAAAGTTTTATCAGTTTAACCATATTGCAAGAAGAATTCTTAGACCAAAGCATCTTGTTTGCTTCAATGATTCAAGATTTTTTTAAAAAAAATAATAATCATATCAAAGACCGAAGCGTACAACAAGCCGGTTTTGCAGTTTTACGCCTTACTTATATGCCAAGCGTATTAACGGAAATTGGTTTTTTGAGCAATCCGAAAGAAGAAAAAAAATTGCAATCTAAAAAAGGACAAGAAGAAATTGCAAATTCCATCGTAAAAGCTATTTTGTCTTACAAAAGATACATCAGAATAAACACACCGTCGGAAGCCGAAAAAAAAATAAAACGCGAAACACCTAAAAAAAATAACCAAACAGCAAAGAAAACAATTGCCAAAAACGAAGTGGCTTTTTTTGTACAAATAGCTGCGTCCAGAAAAAAATTAAATCCGAAATCGAGTTTTTTTAAAGGGTTGAAAAATGTATCAATGAAACAAATTAACGGTTGGTACAAATATTATATCGGAAATACTTCAAGTTTTCAAAAAGCGAAGTCTTTGCAAGCATTAGCAAAGCAAAAATCGTTCAAAGGCGCCTTTATTGTAGCCTATAAAAACGGCAAGCGCGTAAAACTATCCGAAATATTAAAGAAAAAATAACTTATATCAACTTTTTATGCTACTTTTAGCGCTAAATTTGTTTATTATATGAAAATTAAAAGAGAACATAAAACAGGCATAATCGTATTATTGGCACTAAGTGCTGCCATTTGGGGATTTAATTATCTCAAAGGGGTAGATTTGTTTAGCAATTACAATACTTTTTATGCCGTTACCGATAATGTTGAAGGTGTAATCGCTTCGACGCCTGTCACCCTAAAAGGAATTGAAATAGGCAATGTAGAAGGATTAAGATTTTATGACGAAATGCGACAAACTATGATGATTATCAGAATCAATGATAAGTATCAATTCTCCAAAGACAGTAAAATAAAAGTATATGGCGGAAACATTATGGGAGGCAAAAGTATTGCTATTATTCCCGGAAATGACTCGCAACCGGCTACCGACAAAGACACTTTGCAAATACTTAAAGAACCGGGTATGCTGGAACTGGTTAATAACAGACTAACGCCACTACAAGACAAAGTGAAAAATGCCTTGATTGAAACAAATAAACTATTGAACGGACTTAATAATGTACTAAATCCAAAAGTGCAACAAAGCATTGTTAATTCGACCCTTAATTTGGAAAAAACATTGCAAAATTTTAATCAAGCATCTTCAGAAGTTAATCAATTATTAGCAAAAAATCAAGAACATTTTAACAAATCATTTGAAAATATAGATAAAGCATCGGCTAATTTTGTAAGCCTTTCGGATTCTTTAAAACAAATAAACATTGGAAATGTAGTTGCCGATTTAAACAAAACTATCGATAAGATAAATATCAGCATAGACAAACTAAATCGTGGCGAAGGTACTATGGCAAAAATGATGAACGATAAGGAATTATACGAAAATTTGTCAAAAAGCACCAAAGAACTTGAATTATTGTTGAAAGATATTCGCAATAATCCAAAACGCTACGTGCATTTTTCTGTTTGGGGCAGGAAAGATAAAAAAGATGAAAAATAAACTGCATTGGGCAGTACAAAATATAACTCATTAATAATCAACTATGATAAGCAATATTATTTTTATCATTCTACTCGGTATTGGTGCCGGATATTTCACAATTAATATTCGAAAAACCATCAGAAATATCAAATTAGGCAAAGATGTAATTCGCAATGACAGAAAAAATGAAAGGTGGCGAAATATGACACTCAAAGCTTTGGGGCAAAAAAAGATGTTTAAACGTCCGGTGCCTGCAATATTGCACTTATTTGCTTACTTAGGCTTTATTATTATTAATGTAGAAGTATTAGAAATTATTATCGACGGCGCTTTTGGCACTCATCGCGTATTTGCACCATTAGGCAGTTTGTACAACTTCTTAATCGGTTTCTTTGAGATACTTGCCGCATTGGTAATCGTAGCGGTAATTATTTTCTGGATTCGTCGTAATATCATTAAACTCAGCCGTTTCTGGAACCCCGAAATGAAAGGTTGGCCCAAAAACGACGCCAATATTATCTTGTATTTCGAAATGGTTTTAATGTCGGCATTTCTTATAATGAATGCCGCAGACTACAAATTGCAATCGCTAAAATACGGACATTATTTTTTTAAAGATGGTATCGTAGGCGGTTTTCCGCTTAGCCAATACTTGTCAAATTTACTGCCCGAAGCGCCACATACATTGGAAATGATAGAACGAGGCACGTGGTGGTTTCATATTATCGGTATTTTGGTGTTTTTAAACTATTTATATTGGTCAAAACACTTGCATATCTTATTTGCTTTTCCAAATACATTCTTTGCAAAACTACCTCCTTTGGGCAAGTTAGATAATCTGGAAAGCGTAAAAAAAGAAGTTGCAATGATGATGGATCCTAACGCCGACCCCTACGCAGCACCCGCCGACGATGCCGAAGAACCTGAACGTTTTGGCGCCAAAGATATTTTTGACCTTAATTGGACAAACCTGTTAAACGCCTATACTTGTACAGAGTGCGGACGCTGTACCGATGTATGTCCCGCCAATCAGACCGGCAAATTGTTATCGCCTCGTAAAATAATGATGGATGTACGCGACCGTTTAGAAGAAGTGGGTAAAAACATAGATAAAAACGGCGAATTTAAAGACGATGACAAATCGCTATTCGATTATATTTCAAAAGAAGAAATTTGGGCATGTACTACCTGTAATGCATGTGTAGAAGAATGTCCGGTCGAAAATGCACCAATGGATATTATTATCGAATTGCGTCGCTATTTGGTGATGGAAGAATCGGCAGCGCCGGCAGAACTAAATATGACATTTACCAATATCGAAAACAATGGTGCGCCTTGGCAATATAGCCAAATGGATAGACTTAATTGGGCAGACGAAGAATAAATTACAAACTAAAATTACTGCGGACTATTACCGCAAAAACTATAAAAAATTTGAATTATGTCAGAAAAAATTAAAGTAAGAACCATGGCAGAACTAGCTGCCGAAGGCAAAGAACCCGAAATACTCTTTTGGGTGGGCTGTGCCGGAAGTTTTGATGACAGAGCAAAAAAAATAACCAGAGCTTTTACCAAGCTACTCAATAAAGCCGACGTCGATTTTGCCGTACTCGGCACCGAAGAAAGTTGTACGGGAGACCCTGCCAAACGCGCCGGAAACGAATTTTTGTTTCAGATGCAAGCAGCAATGAACATTGAAGTAATGAATGCATACAACGTAAAAAAAATTGTGACTACTTGCCCACATTGCTACAATACATTTAAAAATGAATACCCGGGTTTGGGAGGCGAGTACGAAGTACATCATCATACCGAATTGCTACAATCGCTTCTTGATGAAGGACGATTAAAAGTTGAAGGCGGCAGCTACAAAGGAGTTGACATCACTTACCATGACCCCTGTTACTTAGGACGAAGCAACGGGCAATATGAAGCGCCTCGCCAAGTGCTTAAACAATTGGAAATTGACATAAAAGAAATGAAAAACCACAAAGAAAACTCTGTTTGTTGTGGTGCAGGAGGCGCACAAATGTTTAAAGAAGCCGAACCGCAAAAAGAAGAAATCTTTGTCAAACGTACCCGCGAAGCATTAGAAACCAAACCAAAAGTAATTGCTACCGCTTGCGCTTTTTGTAACACTATGATTACAGACGGCATAAAACACTACAACAAAGAACAAGAAGTAAAAGTCTTAGATATTGCCGAATTGCTGATTGAGAGTATTAAAGAGTAAATAGACAAATTGTACTATTTTTTTGTTGATAATTTTTCGTAATCTAACAATTCTAAATTGACATTAACAACTTTTCGATGCAATTTAGGCTTATATGCGCTTGTAAAGAAACTATTATCCGGAATGAATTTTTTAAATCTGATTCCAAACAAATCAGGTAAAGCATAGAACATATCCGAAAGCAATATAGGTTTGTTTTTATTATCATTTAGTTCGTTTACACGCATCGGATGAGCCAACTTAAATTCGTCTGACAACCAAACTATCAAGGGTACGTTGTATTCACTTTTCGTGGGATTGGCAGAACCGTGAAAACACAAGTTTGGCGTGTCAAACAACGATTCGCCATGGTCAGAAAACATAATTAAACTTTTTTCGCCACCAACTGTTTTCAACAATTCTAATACTTGATATAGAAAATAATCATTGTATCGAACAGCGTTATCATACAAATTAATTAAATGTGTTTTCTTATCACTATCTTTTGTTTGAGCAAAAATGTTAAAATTTTTCGGATAGCGTTTATAATAAGCAGTATGATTTCCCATAATATGTAAAAAAACAATTTTCTTTTTTACGCTATTATTCAATACCTTCTTATAAGATTCAAGAAGATATTCATCGTATCCGTGTATTTTTCTATTTTCGTCTATAAAATTATCTGTTTCTTCGCCAATAAAACTCGCTTCGCTCTCGTGTTTGCCATATACAGCCTGTGTTGTAATCCAATAAGTAGCAAAGCCCACCTCTTTAAATGCTTTTATCAGCGACGGTTCTTTCCAATAATCATTATCGTTGAGCATTTCGGCATTTGTAAAAACGCGTTTAAGTGAATTAATAGTCTGATTTGCCGGACTGACAGCATCAGAAAAAACAATCAAATCTTCATTTTTCATCAAAGGAGTTGTAGGACGATCATATCCATAATATTCTAAATGATCTCTTCGTAAAGATTCACCTACCACCACCACAATGGTTTCTTGTACCTCACTGTCAAAAGTTTTATTTCTTGTAGCATTGAGCTTAGCATTTCGTTTAATATCCAAATATTTTGCTTCGGCTATTTTTGTAGAAACATAATGATAAAAACCTTCGATTCCTCGTAAAGGAAAAGCAATTCTTGTAGCACCTTTGATGCTAAAATCAATGCTAAAAAACAATAGTATTATTAACAGCACTTTTTGTAGTCGTTTGCTCGTGTTTGCTATTTGTTTATTGTAACAACACAACAAATAAACAAGATAAGTCAGTGTTTGAACAGCAACCAACAATAATGTTTTATCTGTTGTGCTCGAAATAAAATCAACAGCTTCATTATGATCGGTGTTAAAAACAGCGTACCAAGTAGTTATATTAATGTATGATTTGTATTCTAAAACCAATACATCATAATTGGCAGCCAGTAAAAGTACCGGAAAAGATATTAATACAAACACAAAAGGTTTGATGTTTAAAAGCTTTCTGATTGCCAATGCAATGATTATTGAAAAAATAAAAGCTAAATAGTACCGAGAGTGATTTTTGGATAATGCATCAATCAATAATGGCAAAGCCAAAACTATAACAAACGGCAAAAAATAATAATCATTGATTTGTTTTTTCATTTGTTAATCTAAAATGTAATTATCGGCAAATTTACTGTTTATTTCTTATCAATATACATATCATATTTGCTATAACAATTCAAAATTGCTTCAAGTATCTGTAAATCATTGGCTTTTGTGATAAACTCTTCCGAATAATCACACATTTCCAGTACCAAATACACATCTTTTTTGTCAATTTTCAACAATCTGGAAAGAATTTCTCTATCAAATTTATTAGCTAATATTTCGCGCACCTTTTCTTCTTTCTGAATCTGTTTTAATCGGCGCATATCCTTCGCGCGAGTGCTAAAAATGTTGTATATCAGATCGACCGGATTCATAAGTTGTTTAAGCACATCATTAAACTTGCTCAACCGTGTTTCTTTTCTTGACCCGAACATAGCGGCAATAGAAGGATTGATATCTATTGGTTCCTGAATTGGGATAAGATAAACATCAATAGGCAATCTGCCTGTAAGCTGATTAGAACTAATGATTACCTCATCAAGGTCTAAGGGCGCCTTCAACAAATAAATAGTTTGATGAAGTTTTAAATGACTTTCGGTAAGCAAAATATTTACAGTTTTAAAACCCAAAAATGACACCATAATAGAGTCGTTTACTTTGGCAGGCAAGCTAAACATGCCGTTTTCGTCGGATGAATCACCTTTTAATTGACTCAGATTGATAATATTAGCACCCATCATAGGCTGTCCCGTACTACTATCCATAATAGTACCCCTAAAAAATAACTGCACGCTATCGTCTTGTTGAGCAGATACAACAGCAATGCTGAAAAAATAAAAAAGCACAAAGTAAAACCTCATTGAAAAATGCGTAATATTATTATTTGATGCCGTAAAAGTATGTATTTTTATTTGACATAAAAGCTAATTATGAAAGTTTTAACGCAAATAGAGCTTATTATTGACAAAAATGAAAATTTACACAAAAAAAATTCTAAATTGACACAATTTTTAGCTCAAAAAAAACTTTGTTTTTCATATAAAATTTGTATCTTGCATTCTTAAATTTTATAAAACAAATTTTTATGAATAGTGAAGAAAGAATAATTCCTATTAACATTGAAGATGAAATGAAATCATCATACATTGACTACTCAATGTCAGTGATTGTTTCAAGAGCATTACCCGATGTTCGAGATGGTCTAAAACCCGTCCACCGAAGAGTGTTGTTTGGAATGAATGGCTTAGGTTTAGCATCTAATAAATCTTATAAAAAGTCAGCCAGAATCGTAGGGGAAGTGCTTGGTAAGTATCACCCTCACGGTGACAGTTCGGTTTACGATGCCATGGTACGTATGGCACAAGAATGGAGTGTGCGTTACCTAATGGTTGACGGACAAGGTAACTTTGGTTCTATAGACGGTGACAGCCCGGCAGCCATGCGTTATACAGAGGTGCGTATGCAAAAATTGTCAGAAGCTATGTTGTCCGATATTGACAAAGAAACAGTCGATTTTGTCAACAATTTTGATGATACTTTGCAAGAACCGACAGTATTGCCTGCCAAGATACCAAACCTATTGGTAAATGGCGCATCAGGTATTGCCGTAGGTATGGCAACCAATATGCCTCCACATAACCTGACAGAAGTAATCAACGGTGTTTCTGCTTACATTGACAACGAAAATATTACCATTGAAGAATTAATGGAACACATCAAAGCGCCTGACTTTCCAACAGGAGGCGTAATATATGGCTATCAAGGTGTTAAAGACGCCTTTATGACCGGTCGCGGACGAATTGTATTGCGAGCCAAAGCACAGTTTGAAGAAATCAAAGGTCGCGAAGCTATTATTGTTACCGAAATTCCCTACCAAGTTAACAAGGCAGATATGATTAAGAAAACCGCCGACTTGGTTAATGATAAAAAATTAGAAGGAATTGCCGATATTCGCGATGAATCTGACCGTAAAGGAATGCGAATTGTGTATTATCTAAAACGCGATGCAATTCCTAATGTAGTATTAAATAAACTATTCAAATATACAGCCTTACAATCGACATTCAGCGTCAATAATATCGCCTTGGTAAACGGACGTCCCGAAATGTTAAACTTAAAAGACTTGATTCGCGAATTTGTTAATCATCGTCACGAAGTAGTTGTACGTCGTACACAATACGAACTACGCAAAGCAGAAGAAAGAGCACATATCTTAGAAGGACTGATTATCGCATCAGATAACATAGATGAGGTAATTGCGCTGATACGTGCTTCAAAAAATGCCGATGAAGCCCGCGAAAAATTAAGAGAACGTTTCGAATTGACCGAAATACAAGCACGTGCTATTGTCGAAATGCGCTTACGTCAATTAACCGGACTGGAACAAGATAAATTGCGTTCAGAATACGACGCCTTAATGAAAACCATAGCCGATTTAAAAGACATCTTAGACAAAAAAGAACGTCGTATGCAAATCATTAAAGACGAATTGCTCGAAATGCAAAACAAATTTGGTGATGACCGTCGTACCGAAATTAATTTAGCAGGTGGCGATGTAAGTATCGAAGATTTAATACCTGATCATAAAGTAGTTATTACAATTTCGCACGCAGGTTATATCAAACGTACATTATTATCAGAATATAAATCACAAAAACGTGGAGGTACCGGACACAAAGGCGCCAATACACGTAGCGAAGATTTCTTAGAACATATTTTTGTAGCAACCAACCACGAATATTTAATGTTCTTTACCCGAAAAGGAAAAGTTTTCTGGATGCGCGTCTTCGAAATTCCCGAAGGAAGCAGAGTTTCCAAAGGAAGAGCCATTCAAAATCTTATCAATATAGAACAAGACGATAAAGTAATGGCTTTCTTAAACACAAAAGACCTGAAAGATAAAGACTATATCAATTCTCATTATGTAGTTATGGTTACCAAAAAAGGAATTGTCAAAAAAACATCTTTGGAACAATACTCACGACCACGTCAAAACGGTATTGCAGCTATTACCGTTCGTGAAGGAGACGAATTATTAGATGCCAAATTGACCGACGGAAACAGCCAAATACTGTTAGCGGCAAGCTCCGGTAAATTAGTTCGTTTTGAAGAAAGTAAAACACGTCCACTTGGTAGAACAGCCTCCGGAGTGCGTGGTATTACACTAGCAGACGATAAAGACGAAGTTGTTGGCACGATTTCTGTAAGTGATATGTCAAGAGACATTATGGTAGTTTCAGAAAAAGGATACGGCAAACGATCAAGCCTAGAGGATTATCGCATAACCAACCGAGGAGGAAAAGGAGTAAAAACCATAAATATCACCGATAAAACAGGCGCATTGGTTAGTATCAAAGCCGTTACAGACGAAGACGACTTAATGATTATTACCAAAAAAGGATTAACTATCAGAATACCCATCGCCGATTTAAGAGTAATGGGACGCGCCACACAAGGAGTGAAGTTAATCAACATAAAAAGTAACGACGAAATTGCCGCAGTTGCCAAAGTAATGCACAATGAAGATGAAATCGAAGAAGATGAAAATGCAGAAGGAGTAGCAAACAACGCTGCAAATGAAGTAAAAGAAAATACTTCAGACGAACAAAATAAAGACGAAAACAAAGAAGAATAAAAAAATAAACAATAAAAATTAAAACATGAAAAAAATAGCATTTATTTTATTAGCTGTATTTAGCTTTTCAGCTTTCGCTCAAAAAACAGAAGTTAAAACAGCCGAAAAATTATTTAGAAAAGGAGATATCGCAAGCGCTAAAGAAATGGTTGATAAAGCTTGTAAATTAAAAGATCAAGCAGACGACAAAACCAAAGCGCGAATATTGTTTAACAAAGGAAAAATTTACGCAAAAATTGGAACGGCAAAACCCGAAAACTTTGTCACAGCCATAGAGGCTTTTGAAAAATTAGAGGCTTTTGAAAAACAAATCGGAAAAGACAGATATTCTGATGACGCAAAATTGATTATGACAGAAGTTTCTAAACAAATTTATGATCAAAGCATAGCTAAATACAAACAAAAGGACTATGACGGAGCAGCCAAACTATTCGAATTGCAATATAAAATCGGAAAAAATGATTTTTCGAAATATTCAGCAGCTACATCTTATTTATTAGCAGAAAATTATGACAAATCCTTGGCTTTATATCATGATTTGTACAATAGTGGTTACACAGGCGTTACCGAATATTATTCTGTAAAAGAGAATAAAACAGGTGAAAGAGTACGTGCTAACAGCAAATCTCATGCTGAATTGTTAGCGAAATCAGATGCTTATTCGGATGTCAAAAAAGAAAAGACCCCCAATGTGCGCAAAGATATTGTTGCAAATATTCTATACATATACAATAAACTAGGTAAAGAAGATAAAGCAATAGAATTTATAGCAACAGCCAAAAAAGAAGATCCAAACAATATCGATTTAATAATTGGCGAAGGTAACTATTACCTAAAAAAAGGTGATAATAAAAAGTTTGCCGAAGCTATGGAAAAAGCAGTTTCTGTCGATCCTAATAATAAAATATACAATTTCAACTTAGGAACAGCTTATTATCAATTAAAAGATTATACAAATGCAAAAAAATATTTTGAAAAAACAATTGAGTTAGACCCAAAATATATCCCTGCTTACAAAGGATTATCTTACGTTGTTTTAGTGCCTGACGATAAAATTACAGAAGAGTTAAACAAAGACGCTGTACTTTCTAACGATAGGTTGTACAATAGTTATATGAAACAACATAAAGAAGTATTAAGTAAAGCATTGCCTATTCTAGAAAAAGCTTACAATATTGATAATAGCGACATTGAAATAGTAAGAATGTTAAAACAAATTTATTCTGACTTGGATATGGATGCAAAAGCTAAAGAATTTAAAGCAAAATATAAAGCTTTAAAAAAATAAAATAAATATTTACTAATAAAAAAACCGAGCATAGCTCGGTTTTTTTTTATTGTTTCATTACAGTAAAATTCTATTTCTTCTTAGGAAACTTCATTCGATAATCGACATTGACCTTCCCCTTACTGATATTTTCTAACTTCCGTTTTAACAATCGTTTTTTAAAACTACTCAAATGGTCAGTAAATAAAATACCGTCCAAATGATCGTATTCGTGTTGAATAACCCTGGCTAAAATACCACTGATAACTTCGGTTTTTTTGTTAAAATCAGCATCATAATATTCAATTTTAATAGTTTCGTGACGTGTCACATCTTCATTGATACCGGGCACGCTTAAACAACCTTCGTTAAAATCCCATTTCTTACCACTTTCTTCTATGATACGCGCATTGATAAACACACGTTTATCTTTTAATTGTTCGCGCTCGTCGTCTTCTAAATCGTCAAATTCGGCAAACGGCGAAGCGTCAATAACAAATAATCTGATAGACAAACCTATTTGCGGCGCTGCCAATCCAACTCCGTTTGAATGATACATATTTTCAAACATTTCGCCTATAAGCTTATCCAAATTCGGATAATCCTTATCAATATCCTTGGCAATTTTTCTTAAAATCGGGTGTCCGTATGCTAAAATAGGATAAATCATATATTTGTAATTATTTTGTGCAAAGATAAATGATAAAAACGGAAATTGAAAAACAAATGCAATAAGAAAAATTGATATTCTCAGAAGAAAATTTTATTTATATAAATATCCTTGTAAAATTAGCGCTGCGCTAACCTGATCTATCATTGCTTTGTCTCGACGTTTTTTCTTTTTTAATCCGCCCTGAATCATAGCCTCAAAAGCCATTTTTGAAGTGTAACGCTCGTCTTCTCTAACAATTTCAATAGCAGGAAACAGCTTGCGAATTTTCTTAATAAAAATCTGCACCTCTTTTTCAATAGGGTTATGTCCGCCTTCTAAATTGAAAGATTCGCCAATAACCATCTTTTCGACTTCATTTTTGGCAAAATAATCGGTCAAAAAATCAATTAATTTTGCTGTCTCAACAGTCGTTAAACCAGCGGCAATTATCTGCATATCGTCCGTTTCGGCAATTCCTGTCCGTTTTTTTCCGTAATCTATTCCTACTAATCTGGGCATGGCGCAAAGATAGTGATATTTTTCATTAGGGGAAAGGGAAAAGGGAAAAGGGAAAAGTGCGTTGGAAGTGGGAAGACAAAAAAAGGAAAAAGGAGCGAGGTAAAAGGTAAAAGTGCGCCGTGAAGTCGGAAGTAGGAAAACTAAATTAGTAAGGCTGACTCCGAAGAGCCTGTTCCGAAGGATTTCGGAAGGTCACACGTTAGTAGTAGAAGAAAGAATAAAAAATATCCCTCACATTTGTAATTCACAAGCTTTCTTGTTTTGGCGCGTGTTTTTGCTTGGCAAAAACCGTGACAAAACATTGAGGAACGAGGTAGAAACTAAAAAAACGTATATTTGTCTAAAATTTTTCCTGATGAAAATAAAAGAATTGATACAAGAAATAGAAACTTGGGCGCCGTTAAATTATGCCGAAAGTTTTGATAACGTAGGTTTATTGGTAGGGGATAAAAATACTGAAATATCCGGTGTGCTTATTACCCACGATACATTAGAAGATGTTGTAGATGAGGCAATCGCAAAGAAAATGAACCTTATTGTGAGTTTTCATCCCATTATTTTTAGCGGAATGAAATCGCTAACAGGCAAAAATTATGTGGAACGGGTGGTAATGAAAGCTATTAAACACGACATTGCTATTTATGCCTTGCATACAGCACTCGACAATCAATATTTTGGAGTAAGCGGTATTTTGGCTGACAAACTACAATTGCAAAATCAAAAAGTGTTGATGCCGCAAGCAAATACCTTAAAACAACTGGTTACTTATGTGCCTGTGGCTGATGCTGACAAAGTGAGGAATGCTTTACATCAAGCAGGCGCAGGAAATATAGGAAATTATTCTGAATGTAGCTTTAATGTCGAAGGAACAGGTACTTATAAACCCAACGAAAAAGCCAATCCGTATATTGGAAAATCAGGCGAAAAACACAGCGAAAAAGAAATGCGTATTTCAGTTATTTTTGCCAAACATTTACAGTCAAAAGTGCTTCAAAATTTGTTTCAAACACACCCTTATGAAGAAGTAGCTTACGAAATATTTTCACTAGATAACAATAACCAAGAAATTGGCTTGGGAATCGTTGGTGATTTGCCAAATCCGCTTCAAGAAAAAACATATTTAAAGGATTTGAAAGAAAAATTGCATTTATCTTGCATTCGACATTCAAATTTGCGCAATAAAACTATAAAAAAAGTAGCCGTTTTAGGCGGTTCGGGCAGCTTTGCAATAAATGCCGCAAAACTCTCAGGTGCAGATATTTACATCACTTCCGATATCAAATATCACGAGTTTTATCAAGGCGAAAACCAAATGATTATTGCCGATATAGGACATTTTGAAAGCGAACAATACACAAAACAGTTTTTATTTGAACAACTTACGAAAAAAATTCGTAATTTTGCAGTTGCTTTATCAGAAATAAATACTAACCCTATCAATTACTTATAAAATATGGGCAAAAAGAAAGAACTTACGGCTGAACAGAGACTAAGATTAATCTACGATTTACAACTTATCGATTCTAAAATTGATGAAATTAAAAGCACCAGAGGTGAATTGCCACTCGAAATTCACGATATGGAAGATGAAATAGAAGGTTTGAACATCAGAAAAGAAAAGATTATTGCTAAAATCGATTCTCAAAAAGACGAAATTGAAAAACGCAAATTATCAATAGAAGAAGCCGAAAGCTTGATGAAAAGATATACCGAACAACAAAAAAATGTTCGTAATAATAGAGAATACGAAGCATTGGCAAAAGAAATAGAATACAAAGAACTTGAAATTCAATTAGCCGAAAAGAAAATTAGAGAAGCTAAATTCGAAATTGAAAAGTTGACTAAATTAATAGAAGGCGATAGCTACGAAAAAGACGGTAAAACAATTACCAAAAAAGGAATTGATACAATTATTGTCGAAAATGAAGAACATTTGGCTCATAAACGTCAAGAACTAACCGACTTGATGAAAGAAACCGAAAAACAAGAAAACGCCCTTCAAAAACGTGCCGAAAAGATTAGAAACGAAATTGATGCACGCCTGCTTAGAGCTTATGACAGATTACGTAAAAATTTCACCAATGGCTTAGCTGTTGTTTCTATTGAACGCGGCGCCTCGGGTGGTTCCTATTTCACAATTCCGGTGCAACAACAATTAGAAATCAGATTGCGTCATAAAATTGTAATCGATGAGCACAGCGGACGTATTTTGGTTGACGGCGATTTAGCCCGCGAGGAAAAAGAAAAAATTGATGAAATGTTAGCTAAAT
>CAZSBI010000009.1:0-5507 GCA_964604735.1 uncultured Flavobacteriaceae bacterium
TAAACATAAAAATCTTTTAGACCTAATGCTTTTTTTACATGTGCGACCTCATCGACATAGAATTTGATATTCATTTGTGTTGTATCCATTTTTAGTGTTGAACGCCCGCAACCTAATTGGTCAAAAAATATCACCGGACGATTTTTGCTTAGCGCTTCAAGCGGTTCTAAATAGTAACTTGTTGCTCCGGGTCCGCCGTGTAGCATTAAAATGGGTGTTTTATCTCCTTCGCCAACAATTTTATACCATACTTTTCCGCCCGGCACTTCTATATATCCTTCGCCTGCTTTAAGTTTTGGATTCTGTTGACAACTTGTTACAAAAAGTAATGCTACCACAATGATAATCAAACTTTTAATAATGTTTTGTTTCTTCATGTTTAAATATTAATTGGGTTATTTTATCGTTATTATTTCTCCTGTGTGCATCGTTTGCAATTGCGCACTTAATTGTTTTTTTAGATATTTAAAGTTTTTCTCGCCGGTACAATGTCCTGTGTAAAAAACTGTATTGCTTTGTTTGATTTCTGAGGCTAAATTGTCTAAATAATCTTTACTTTCGTTTTTTCGAGTCGCCGGATTATAGGTATGAAATCCGCCAAAAACAGCATCAACATTTGCATTATTAACTAATTTTTTGGCTTTGTTATACATATTTATTACTCCCGAATGCGAACATGCGGTAATCACAACCGATTTATTCTTTTCTTTGAGCAGTAAAACAATCTCGTGTTCAAATTTGTCTTTGATATATTTATTTTCGCGTTTTTCGTATAAACTACTATTTCCTTTGGGGATTGGAAAATCGTGTTTAAAATTTTCTAAGAGCGTCATATTATCCGTAATAGCTTCATCTTTATCAATAAAAATAAATCTGTCTTGGTATTTTTGAAGCATTTTTTGGTTTAAACCGATATAAAAAGGTATAAAACCTAATATTTTGGTATAAAAACGCCCTACTGCTTTACGATGCAAATAGACTTTGGCTTTTGTATTGATTTCCAGAAACTTATTCAGTCCGCCACCGTGATCAAAATGACCGTGTGAAATAATTAAGTAATCAACTTCGGTTAAATCAATATTCATTTTTTTTGCATTGTCAAAAAACATATCCGACTTGCCTACATCGAACAATATTTTTTTGTCATTTGCTTCAATAAACAAACTGATACCATGTTCTGATTTTAGATTGTGCGTGTTGATGCTACAAACATCATTTTCTATTAAGACCGTTATTTTCATCTGATTTTTTTTATATCAAACTAAGTAATTATTACGGTGTTAAAGTTACGGCACTTCTCGATAATATCCAAATCAAAAATGAAACAATACTCTATTGCTTCTGATAATAGTAATGTCCAATAATTTTGTAGTCGAGTAAAATATTGTTAATCTGTAACATTCCAAAGCGAAACAGTTGACATAGTAAAAAATATAACTAAGATGAGGTTTAGAAAACCGCCTTCTATTATAATTCTAAAATTTCCTGAAAATAAATTAATTATTAGGTCTTTTAATATAAAAGCTAAGAGTGGATAAAATAAAATCATCCATCGGGGATAAAGTGTTTTCTTTTGCCATACTTGCCAAATAAATATTACGGATAATATTGCAAAAAGCGGATAAATGAGCATTCTGATAGCTAAGTTTACATCAATAGCCAATTTGGCAGTTGTTTGTAAATCCATCTGATTTTGCGTGGCAATTTTGGCGGAAGTTGCAATAGCTATATAGGCTCCGTGCACTACGCCATAGCCGATTAATATGCCGGCAAAAATAATGCTTGCCGTATTTCTTATCGTTTTTTTGGCAGGACTAAAAGCAAGATACATTTGTCCGGCGCCAAGTGTGTAAAACCAAGCTGCTACTAAGGCGGATAAGCCGCTTAAAATAATCCTCGAATCTGAAATAACACCCATATTTTCAAGTAAATGGGTGCTAGGTGGCACATAATATAAAAGCATATCACCGGCAAACAATATCAATCCGCCTAAAATGCCAAAAATACCTAAAAGTCGAAGTTTAAATTGCGTTGTTTTCATAATTGGTAGATTTTGATTTGAATAGTATTGCTAATATCACCGATACGAATAATGAAAAAACAATAATGCCACTTTGTCGTTCAAAAATAGATTCGGTTAAGGTAAAGGTAAGTAAACTTAGATAAACTGCCAAAAAATAGTAATTTTTGTGTTTGATTATCAATATGAATTGATAAATAAAGGCAATTAGTAACAGTAACATTCCTAAAATACCGAAATCTAAGCCCGTTTCAAGCATTTGATTATGAGCATTATACTTAAATACATAAGCATCTTTATAGTTGTATTTTTTATACTTTTCATACAACTTATGACGATTGCCTTCTGTGCCGGCTCCAATCAAAATATTATTTTCAAAAATAGTCTCTATTGCCGATTTCCAATGAGCCTTTCGCAATGTTATTTCACTCTGTTGAGTACTTTTTAGATGGCTGGCACTAAAACGTTTTTTGATATATGGCGTATTAACTGCCAATACCAATCCTAAAAGTGCTAGTAATAGAAAACCGATTTTGGCTTTTAGGTTCAGCCTCGGGAAAGTAATTGTTAGCAAAGCAACAAACAAGGCAAGCATACTGATACGATTACTGACAATATACAACATTGTCAATAAAAACACAAGTAGCAAGAGATTTGTCCATCTGTTTTTTTGTGTTGAAATTAGCATTTTGTAAAAATATATAAAGGCTAAAACCAGAAAAATAGCATAGTAAGTAGAATGCTTTTCGGTAAAAATAGAAAATTGATGATAGTACAGATAATCGCCCAAATGCTTATACTTAAAATACAATGCTTTGAGCAACGCCGACAAAGAGCTTGCCACTACGCCGTAGCTAAAATATTGGTGCATTTTGTCAAAAGTATCTTTGTGCAAGGGGATACTAAAAATAACCAAAGGAATAATTAGAAAAGGTAATTTTTGTACGATACTTGTAGGAACATCTTGAAAATTGTCAGTATAAATACTACCTAACAAAGTCAGCAGAAATAGGAACGAAATGCTCAGAAAAGCATATTTATGTGTTTGTAATAACTGCTTTTTTATAGACCATTTGTTCATAAAAAACAAACCGACAACAGCAAAAGCGATAACAAATTTAGACACCAAGGCATAACTCGGAAACGATAATGAAACGCCTGCCATAAACAAGAGCCAATAGAATATTTGCGTTTTATATGTCAAGAATTTTTGCATCATAATTGCTTGGCTATTTGTTGCGCTATTTGTTGCATAAGCTGTTTTGTATAATAATGGTTATCGTCAAGCGCGTTGTTATTGTTTTCGGAAGGGTCTATCACAATCAATTTAGTGTCAGAAAGCGATTTTATGGCATTATCAATAGCCTTTTGTGCTTCTAAATTATAAGTCTTCGGCGGAATAATCCAAAATATTTTTTTAGGATTTTTCTGCATTAATGCCTGCTTGATTTTAGATAAGTTTTGCAAGTAATCATTTAGCGTTTCTTTGTCTTTATGCCAATCGAACAGCAAAATATAATAATCTGTTTTTTCTACTTTTTTTGCCAAATGCAACACATTTTGACTACTATAACCGGCTTGCGCTTCATAAGGATAACCTAGCACATCGTTTTGGGAGCCTAAGAAAATAATATCCGAAATATCTGATAATTCTTTTCTGAAATCTTTGGCATTGCTACGGCATAAATGTTTGTCGCCAAGTGTAATTGCTGTATATTTTCCGTTTTGTATCAAGGGCAGTTCAATGGTTTGCAAGGTAAATTCACCATCAAAATTAGTAGGCATTCCTTTGAGCCAATGCACTTCAAAAAACTTGATTACATTTGATTTATGTACAAGATATTCATAACGAAAATAATACTTTTCATCAGCCACAACAAGTGCATAAGTATATCTGGTCGGAATCGAAATAGATTGATTGTCAGCAATTTGCAATCCTGACCTTGTAGCAGAAATGATTTTGATATGCGCAATACTATTTAGCACTTTTAAATTTTTCCATTCATAAGTTTGTTCTTTGGTTTTGCTGTTAAGATGCATAAAAAAATCGAGGTTGTAATAAAACAACAGTACAACAATTCCTATCAAAATGCTTTTATGTGAGGGGAATGTTTTCATCATTTTTGCACAATAATTTTATTTTCTTTTACGCTGATATGCCTGTCATAATGATAAATCGGATACACAAGTACCAGCGAAAACATCAGATAATCTAATCCGGCTAATGAAAAAGTAAACAGCATATCAATGAACAAGGTAAAGTAAATAATTAAGACCAACGAACTTACTTTCCGTCTGATTAACGGTGTTAGTAACACCAAGAAAAACAGTAGCCCACCAACTATTCCCAACTCGATAAAAACGTGGGGCGGAAAAGTATCTACCGTACTCATTTTCATCCAAAAAGTATCTAACCATTGAAAATTTACTTCTTTGTAATAAGGTGAGTTATATAAAAATGAAGCCGGTCCGCCAAAGGAGCCTGCGCCGTGTCCGAACCAATCGCCACCGATAATATCTTGCCACATTAAAATATAGGTTTCTGAGCGCAAAGTTGGTTTTGACATAAAAATATAGGCATCTACACGATATAATAAATTATCGATAAAATTCTTGGTTTGCAAAGGCAGTGCCATCATCAGTCCAATAACAAACAGAAGTGCGAAAGTAATAAGATTCAAGATTTTTTTGTAGTAATAAACCGTTAATACCAAAATAAATGATACAATTGTTTTGTACGACAAACTTGCTAAAAACATTAATAAGGCAATGGCTAAAATAATTTTTTTATACTTGCCGTGATAAAAACGTTTGATAACAAAAAAAGCAATCATATTCATATAGCCGAAAAAACAGAAAAACACAACAATTCCGCTAGCGCGCAAAACACCCATTGCGCTATTAAAATACCATTCGCCATTGATGGTTTGCGGATAATACCACATATTTTGATGCTTGATCCATCCGTAATAATTATAAAATTGTGCGATAAAATTGATAATCACAAACACAATCATAAACTTAACAATTACATCAATATGTTTGCGAATGCTATAACCGTAAAACAAAGTAACTATGGGAAAAAGATATCGTAATCCGGCCTGAATACCCGCATTGATATTGAAGGAATGCCAAATTGCATACACCAAAAACAATAAAAATAACAGGGTAATGCTCAATAAATTTTTGTCGGTTTTATTATGAATTAAAGCATACATTATCATATAACCGAATGCCGCCAATTTAAAAATAGTTCCTACGGGGTGATTTACTTTCAAAAAAACGACACCAATATACACCAATACAAAGGGTAGTATTACTAAGAAACTACGAATTGATTTTTGTGAAATGGTTAGAGACATTGCTTATTTGAGTTATTTTATCAGGTTTCAAAAATAACGTTTTTTTTTGTCATTGATTGTGTTGTAAAACAATTAATTGAAGTGTGAAGCTTAATGAAACATTAAATTATGAAGTGTTGCTAATT
>CAZSBI010000010.1:0-7859 GCA_964604735.1 uncultured Flavobacteriaceae bacterium
CGAAGCTGGATATATCTAAACCGCTTGTTAATAATTCACTTTTATCTTCCTGACAAAAATTATAATTAGTCCAAGTGTTATGGATAAAAAAGCTCCAAGGTAGCCAAGCATTATGATTAGAATCCCAATATTCAAGTATTAATATATCATGGTCGCTATTGTTATGATGATAACTATAATAGAGTTCAATAGTAAGCAATGTTTCACCACCATTAAATGCCGATGTCAAATCTATTGTAGGTGATTCTATACTGATATTGTCTTCGTGATTATATCCGGCAGTTCTGTCAGAAAAACTAAAAGAAGAGGATGTTAAAGGATTTTCAATTAATGCATTTGCATCATAATTACCGCTAACTGTCCAATTGATATTTGGCCAATTTGCCGGTTGAACAATAATTTGAGCATTGGAATTAATAAAAACAAACAACAATAATAATAGTGTGTTTTTTTTCATGATATGGTAAGATTTAATTAATAATTACTTAAATAATAGTTATTCACTTTTTTTAAACTTACGTTCAATAAACCATTTATCCATTATATCGATAAATTCTGCCGGGTGTTCCATCATAGGAGCATGTCCGCAATTATCAATCCAAAATAAATCGGCATCGGGGAGTAGTTTTTTAAATTCTTCTGCTACGTTTGGTGGGGTTACCAAGTCGTTTTTTCCCCAAATTAAACAAGCAGGAACGTTCAAATTTGGTAAGTCTTTTGCCATATTATGTCTAATGGCACTTTTGGCAAGCGCTAGTGTTCTTATTACTTTCATCCTGTTATTAACCACCTCAAAAACTTCATCAACCAATTCTTTTGTAGCAACTCTGGGGTTATAAAAAACTTCTTGTGCTTTACGCTTAATGTATTCATAATTTTTTCGTTGCGGATATGAATCGCCTAAGCTTTTTTCGTACAATCCGCTACTACCCGTAAGTACCATTGCTTTTACTTTTTTAGGATTTTTATTAGTAAAATACAAAGTTACATGTCCTCCCAAAGAATTACCGAGCAATATTGCGTTATCAACTTTTTTAAAAGCGTAGAATTCGTGCAAAAACTTAGAAAATCCCTTGACACTTGTTTTTAATAAAGGGAAGGTATAAATGGGTAATTCAGGCATTAATACACGAAAATCTTTTGAAAAATACTCAATTACTTCATCAAAATTACTGAGTCCACCCATAATGCCGTGCAAAATAATTAACGGAGTTCCTTCGCCTTTTTCAATATATTTAAAGCCTCCTTCTTCTTTTACAATTTGTTTTTGCATTTCTGTTATTTATTTTTAACAAAAATACAATTTTTTTTTATATTTTTATAGGCAAATATTATAGGCTATGCGATATATTGATTTTTTTAAACTTGGATGGAAAAAATTTAAACGTTCACCGGATTTTCAAAAAAAATTATTTATTAAAATATTAATGGGAATAGGACTATTATTTCTACTATTGTATATGATAGGTCTCTCATTTTTAGCTTATTATGGTGTAAAAGATGAATTTCCGAATGAAGATGTTTTTAAAAAAGCCAGCGAATATTTATATATCTACTTTTTTATAATCGTATATGTTATGATGTATGTTTCGTTTGACGGAATGAATGTGCAACACTATATGCTTTTGCCTATTGAGAAGAAAAAAATAGTAAATTATCACATTTTACGAAGTCTTTTTCATCCAACCAGTATTATTTTGCTTTTTCTCCCTTTGGTTTATTCCGGCATTTTATTGTTTAATGCATATCCGCTGCTTCCGGTTTTAGCTTGGGCAGTTTCGCTTATATCAATTTTATTTACATTTATTTTACTTTTGTTTTTTAGTGAAAAAAATGCCCTGCTCAATATTCTGTTAAGCATAAGTACATTTATTATTATCATTAAAATTGATTTAATAACCGCCTATTTGGCACCGCTCGGACTTGCCTTATATAAAGTATATGAAAATCCTTTGTTAATGTTCGTTCCGCTTCTAATTCTACTCACTTCTTATTATGGTTTATATAAATATATTTTCAACAGATTTTATATTGACGGAGCAATAAAAGCAAAGAAAAAAGAAAAAATTTCAAAAAGTTATTCGTTTGCTTGGCTTAACAATTTAGGTATAACGGGAGCGTTTCTAAAAAACGATTTACGAATGATTTGGCGCAACGCAAGACCCAAACAAGGGTTGTACGGCGGTTTGTCGATGTTTGTTTTTGCCTTGCTTATTTATTCGGATTCTTCTGAAAAATTGCATTTGCCGTATTTTTATAAGATTTTTGTAACAATATTTCTTACAGGTTTTTTTGTAGTGCAATTCGGCAGTCTTTTTCCTGCTTGGGATAGTGCTCATTACAAGTTGTTAATGACTCAAAATTTAAACTACAAGCAATATATAGAATCTAAGTGGTGGATTATGGCATTGTCTGTTATTTTGCTGACTATCATATCCTTACCATTTATTTATTTCGGTATTGATGTATATTTGCTCATTCTGGCAATGGCAATATTTAACATTGGTGTAAACATTCCTTTGACATTATTTTCAGGCATGTACAATCTGACTCCTATAAAACTCAATCAGAAGGTTAAAAGTTTTCAAAACAACGATTCATTTAGTTTTAAACTGATGTTATATGGAATTTTACGCATTGCTTTCCCTATAATTTTATATCTTTTAGTCGAAAAATATATCAGTTCACAATACGCTATGCTTACTTTTGTGCTATTGGGTTTATTGGGTTTGCTATTTAGAAAACCGATTTTAAATTATTTAAGTCAAAAATATATTGCTCGCAAATATGCTACTATTGCAGCATTTAGTAAAGCCGAGGCAGAATAATATTAATAGCTTAGTAAACTGCTAACAGGATAAGCACTTATTTTCTTTTTACCTGAGAGAAATGATAATTCAATCAAGAAATTAAGCATTACCACTTTGCCGCCTGCTTTTTCTACTAATTTAACAACAGCTTCGGCTGTACCGCCGGTGGCGAGTACATCGTCGTGAATCAATACTTTTTCGCCCGGTTTAATGGCATCTATATGCATAGTCAGTTTGTCTGTACCGTATTCAAGCGCATAGGATTCTTCAAAGGTTTTGTAGGGCAGTTTGCCCGGTTTACGAACGGGAACAAATCCGGCATTTAAATGTTCTGCCAATAACGATGCAAAAAAGAAACCGCGGGCTTCAATTCCTACAACTTTGTCAATATTTGCAGGCAACATAGCCAAAATATCTTCTGTGGCTTGTTTCATTGCTTCGGGATTATTGAGTAGGGGAGTAATGTCTTTAAAAACGATTCCTTCTTTCGGAAAATCTTTGACATCGCGAATAAAATCTACAATATTTATTTTCATCTGTTTTGTGTTTTAAAATTCAGATGTAAGAAGATTCTTACAAGCAAAAGTAGGCATAATTATTTGTAAGAAAATATAATTTGAAAAATAGTTATTAACAATTTTATAATCATCTAATTGCCGATGATTATAGGCGAAAAACTAACCGGAGAGGCAATAAAATACCCCATTACTTTCTCACCTTGTACAGTGCTTTTCGGATTGCCCAATGAAATGCCGTAAAAAGGATGCGAACCGCCGTTTAAACTTTTGAGTGCGCGTAGGATAACTTTGAGATAATTGTAGTTAGCTCGGTCAATATGAAACATAAAAACAAACCATTGTTCGCCGTTGTTAAATACTTCATCGGGAATAACAAGCGAATGATTATCTCTATTGTATTGTAAATCTGATGTTACGCTAAAACGCGGATCCACTGTTTGATCTGCCGGATACATTATATATAGATAGTAATCTTCGGTTGCAGGGTCGTCTTCAAAATAGGTTTCAAGGCTAAAAATACCTGCCGTATCTGTTGGTTTAGAGACAATTCTATTCAGAGGAGAAGCTGCCAACATACTTTGTTGCGCTGTAATATGTTGTCCTTCGGCGTCAATCTCCAAACGATAAGTGTGTCCTACAATTCCGCTGACATTGGTCGTATAAGAACCGCCACCTTCGTGGGTGTAATTAATAACGCTGCCATTTGTTTCATCTACCAATTTTACAATGGCATCTTCGACTTTGGGGTGGTCTATAACGCTTTCGTAAATGCCTTTTGTTTTTGTAATATGCAGATAAGAAGCCATACTATTGTCGGCAAACATTGCTTCGACAAATATCTTTTGTTCCGAGTTTTCTGAATTGAGTTCCATTTTTTCTTCGCAAGACGAAAAAGTAAAACCAAGTAGAACAAAAATTGATATGAATACTGTTTTTTTCATAAAAATTGATAAATATGCGTAAAAGTATAAAAAAATGATTAATTATGATGCATTTAATTCAGATTTAAGTGTAAATAAATCTTTTCCAGACTCGTTTCAAAATCTTCACTATCTATATATATGCTGATGTCAGCGCTTTGTTTGTAAATGTTTTTTCGGCTTTCGTACAAGGCTCTAACATACGATTCAAACTGTTGATTGACTACATTTTTCAGTAGCGGACGATTATCTCTGTCGTTTTTTAGACGCTCTATAAGTCTCTCAATATTTACATCTATATATACATTGGTATATTTTTTTATTTCGAGTAATTTTCGATTGCCCGGATTGATAATAGTACCGCCTCCCAGTGAAATTATTAGGTTTTTTTCATCTTTTTTGATGATATCTTTCAATACTTGATGCTCAATTTGCCTGAAAGCAATCTCGCCTTTTTGTTCAAAAATATCGTTTATCAGCATAGCTTCCTGTACTTCAATTGCTTTGTCCAAATCGATTATTTTATAATTCATCTTTGCAGCCAATGCCTTGCCAAGCACTGTTTTTCCTGCTCCGGGAAATCCGTATAGTGCAATATTCATCTTTCAAAATTTTAGGGTAAAGATACGCTTTTTTGTCATAATTATTAAAGTCTATTTTTTCCTGAAAAACAACTGTATTTTTTTACTATCTTGCAATAATTTAGAGAAGCATTCGTTTATATGTTTTAATTATGAAGAAAGTATTAACATTTATAGTGTTTTTAGTAGCAAGCAACCTTTTTGCTCAGCATAATCACTATGCGCTTGATTGGCAAATTAATCAAGATAAAATGCGTAGCGCAAAACCTGATCAATTAGCCTTGTTTCAAACAAAAAACTACACTTACAATATAGATAATATTTATTTTTCTGACACTTGGAAAGATTATAATCTTGTTGATGCTTCATCGATAAAAATATTGAATGTCAAATACAGTCCTATCTCAAATAGTGTTGTTAAAATGCTGAATATTAAAAAGATAGGCAAAGAATTTAAAGTAAATTTATCATCTTCTTACGGGCGCGATATCATTTATTCGAGCCTTAGCGTCAATGCTATTATCAAAAAAGAAAATCGTTATTACAAACTTGATGCTTTTGATATTGAATACAGTTATCAAGCAAACAGAGCGACAAGAAACATCCAAAATATTTATGATAGCAAATGGGCAAGCGGTAAGTGGTATCGTTTCGAAATAGAAGACAGCGGTGTATATAAATTGGATAAAAAATTTTTGGAGAGTTTAGGTATCAAATTCAATAATATTAATCCGAAAAATATAAAAATATTTGGCAACGGAGGCAAATCTATGCCCTTGGCTAACAATGTTTCGTATCCGGAAGATATTACCGAATTAGCCATAGAAGTAGTAGGCGAGCAAGACAATTCGTTTGACAATAATGATTATATCTTGTTTTACGCACAAAGTCATAAAGAATGGTCAGATGATAATGATTCTAACTTAAATCCGTATAGCAATCACACTTACTATTTTGTGCAGATAGACAATCAAAACGGCAAAAGAATACAGAGTTATGTCGAGCCAAATGGTACAGTATCAAATATTTATGACAGCTATCTGGTAGAAAATTTTTATGAAAAAGACTTGACAAATTTTACCAATTTAGGACGTCGTTGGTATGATGAGCCCTTGGGATTGTCTGATAACACAAAAAATATTGCAATCAAATTTGATAACAGAATAGCCTCCGAACCCGTAAAATACAAGATATATGCCGCCGGCAATGCCAATAATACATCTTTGACTGTCAGTCTAAACGGGCAGAGTTTAGGCACACATACATTGTCAGCAGGTTCTATTAATCCGACAACCATTGGCGCTTCGTATATTTTTCAAGGAGAAGCAATTACAAATACTGATAATTTAGATTTTGCTTTATCGTTTGACAATAATCATAATTTTGATGCACGAATGTACCTCGATTATATCAAGGTAAAGGCATTTTGCGCGCTTAGAGCCAATGGCAAACAATTTGTCGTTTATCATCCGGACGAATCTCTTTACGCAGGTGTTGGCGCTTACCATTTTACTAATAGTTCCGACATTACTCGCATTTGGAATATCGACGATATTTACAATCCGACAAGCCTATCTAATTCAGCATCCGATTTCGATGTGAAATTTACATTGGGTATCAATCAAAAGTTTATAGCCATTGATAAAAATAACCTGTTAAAACCTAAGAAATCTAATAAAACATCTATGTCAAATCAAAATTTACACAAAGATGTTTTTTATCACACAGGAGCTTTCAAAGACCTTGATTATCTGATTGTTACACCTTCAAGCTTACATTACAAAGCAGAAGAATTGGCGCAAATGCATCGCGAAACAGGACAAAATACTTACGTGGCAGACTTGGATAAAATTTACAATGAATTTGGAAACGGCGCACAAGATATTGTCGCTATTCGCAATTTTGTAAAATATATTTACAACAATGCCTCAATGCCTTCAAAAAAACTAAAATATTTATTGCTTTTTGGCGATGCTTCCTTCGATTTTAGAAATATATTTCCCGAACACGTACTCAGTAACGGACAAAACACCAATATAGTACCTATTTACGAAAGGGTAGATGGTTTTCATTTGGTTTCCTCGTTTTCGTCTGATGATTTTTATGTAATGATGGATAACAATGAAGGCGTTATGAGTGGCACGGAGAAGCCGGATATTGCAGTAGGCCGACTTGTCGTTAGGAATGAAGAAGATGCCACAAATTTAATCAATAAATATAAAAAATACATCGATCCGGATGTTAAACAAAATTGGCATACATATATCACATTATGGTCTGATGATTTTGATCGTCCTTCCGATAATTTTATTACAAATGTAGAGGATATTGCACGAAGTATCAATAATATTCACCCCGAATATAACCAAACAAAAATTTATCAAGATGCCTATGTACAAGAGATGACCTCCGGTGGTGCGCGTTACCCCGATGCCAAACGCGATTTGTTCAATACTTTTGAAAAAGGAAGTCTGATTATTGGCTACTTGGGACACGGCAACGAAGTAGCGTTGAGCCACGAAAGAATGTTGGAGCTAAATGATGCTTTAAATTTTCATAATTTTGACAGATTACCAATGCTAACCACGCTTACTTGTGAGTTCGGAAGATATGATAATCCAACAAGAGAAACAGCAGCCGAAGAGCTTTTGTGGAACAAAAACGGTGGCGTATTGTCTATGGTTACTACCGTCAGAGAAATCTGGATTAGTAGCGCATTGACTTTTAACGAAGACTATTACAATACCGTTTTTGGTGTAAATACAGGCGGCGCAATGATTAAAAATCCTGCCGAAGCACTCAGAATTACAAAATGTAATAATGCCAATAATATCGGTAGATTTAATGTTGCCTATCTTGGTGACCCTGCTTTCGAATTAGCTTTTCCAAATCCAAAAATTGTATTGACAAAAGTAAATAACAAACCGATGGATACGCTTAAAGCACTTCAAAAAATAAAGATTGAAGGAGAAATACGAGATGCTAACAATCAGTTTATGGCAGGCTACAACGGTACGGTCTCACCGATTG
>CAZSBI010000011.1:0-4240 GCA_964604735.1 uncultured Flavobacteriaceae bacterium
TGCTGTCGGGCAAGGCATTGAGATAAATATTAAGCGAACGCTCCAAAGCTTGTGCCATTAAAAGCATTAACTTAGCATAATTGCCATTATTAGCTTTGTTTAAAGCGTCGTAATATTTGCTACGGTCATTACGCAAAATAATAGCCGGCGGATACCCTGCATTGAGCAAGATTAAGTTCATTGCCAAACGAGCTGTACGACCGTTTCCGTCAAAAAACGGATGTATCCAAACCATTTTGTGATGAAAAACAGTTGCTAACTCAATTATATTTAAAGATAGTGGATTGTCATTGACAAATTGCATTAGCTCATCAACTAAATCAGGAACTTTACGGGCATTGGGCGGCACAAAATTAGCAGCTTGAATACGCACACCTGCGTTGCGCAAGCGTCCTGCGTATAAATCTTCGATGTTGTTAAGCATAAACCGATGTATATCAAGCAGCACCGTAGCGCTAAGTTGTTTTTGCTCAGCCACCATTTGATATAAAAACTGCAAAGCCTTATGATGATTGTTTACCTCAAAATGCTCGCGCAAGGGTTTTCCTTTGACCGTCATACCGTCGTTTAGTATGATATATGTTTCGCGCAAAGTCATTGAGTTGCCTTCAATACTGTTTGAGTTGTATGTCCACTCGACAGACAAAGCTTCTTTGATTTTTTGCAAAGCAATATCGGGCAGAGGTCTGCTGTTTTGTAGCAAATCTCGCTTTTCTTGCAAGCGTTTAAAAGTGCTTGATAATTGTTCTCTATATGTTGTATCTATTTTCCACACGCCACAAAGGTACAAATATATTTTTAATATCGGATATACTTATATATTATTTTATCCGATATTACGATATTTAGACAAAAAATAAGCACCCTTCGAAATAAAAAGGGTGCTCTCATAAGTTGTTATACCAATTTATTTTACAATTCTATCTTTTCCAACCAAAAATCCGACACGCAAACTAAAACTGAACAGTTTGTTATTTGAACCCCACATATTGCCTAGTAATAGCGTAGAATATCCATCGTTATAGTCTTCATCTTTTACTTTCCCAAAAAAGTAATGAAAACCCACAGAAGCATCAATAGATAAAATGTTTTGCAAAATCCATTGTTTTCCGTAGGAAACGCCTAAATTAAATATCGAATGCGATCTTTTGTAATAAACATCCGATGCCGTATCGGTTGCGTAATCATAATAATAATCCGAATAGGTATAAGTACCGGTACTAAAACCAATATTTGGCGCAAAATAACCGCCGGACAATAAATGTTTGGGTCTATACTCATTGTCGGAAAAAAGCGATTTTAATTTTAATCTGTAATATACATCAAATGCCATTCCTGTTCTGGACACTTCATCAATATTAGGAATTCCAATTCCGTAAACTTTCACTTCGCCCATAAGAGATTGCCCCGGCTTTAATGCTCGTTCATAAGCTACACCTAGTGTATTCCCTCCAAAGGCAGAAAAATTTAGCATTACATTATTAATTTTATCATCGGCAAAATACCAAACATCTTTTCTATTGTCTTTTATTTCCATTTTCTTTCCATATGAGAAAACTACTTCTTTTACAAGCGCTTTATCAATGGTAAAAACAATGCCGTCTTGGTCGTTATAATCAACATACTTTATTTGTTTATCATTTATCTCTTTGATAACGACTTGCATAACTTTGCCGTCTTTTTTGATGATTTTGTCTTGTGCAAAACTCGACATTGTAGCAAATAACAGCACAAAAAAGAATAACTTTGTAATCATTGATTTCATAATTGATTGTTTTAAAGGATTAATTTTCAGATGAATGCAAAAATTATACCATATTACCATATCTAGCAATGATTTGTTAAATCTTGAATTTATCCCAATCCAAAGCAACTTGAAATTGTTTTCTAAACACATCTAAACTCGATTTATCAATCGAAAAATGCAGCACTTCTTCTTGATGTGGTTTTGCCTGCGCTACAATGTTTCCATAAGCATCGAGCAATTGGCTGTCTCCGCTGTGTGCAATTTTTTTATTGTCTGCCCCTACTCTATTAAGCCAAATAACATAAGATTGATTTTCGATGGCACGCGCTTTAAGCAAACTCAAATAGGCTTGCTGACGCAGTTCCGGCCAATTGGCAATGTAAATAATCACATCGTAATCGTAGCTGTCGGTGGTTTTGTTGTAGCTATTTCTAACGGTTACCGGAAAACGTAAATCGTAGCAGATTTGCAACATAAATTTAATGCCTTTATGATTGACAATAACAGATTTATTGCCGGCTGTCATAACTTTGTCTTCACCGCCTTGATGAAACAAATGTCGCTTGTCATAAAACGCAAATTGCCCATCGGGATACATCCAATACATTCGGTTATAATAATTACCTTCCTCTTCGATCAAAATACTGCCTACTACAATTTTTCCGGTAGCAGATGCCTTGTTACGCAACCATTCAAAACTGGTTTTTCCAAGAGGTTTTTCAAAAGCATCAATATTCATTGTAAATCCGGTCGAAAACATTTCGGGCAGAATTATTATTTCGACATCATCATCAACTTGGGCAATCAAACGGTCAAATTTTTGTAAATTTTGACTAATGTTTTCCCAAAATAAATCAGCTTGAATAATTGAAATTTTCATCGTCTAAATATTTTTCAAAATTTCGGCGGCTTTTAACAGGGTTTCTTCTTCCTTTGGAAAAGCAAATCGTAGTATTTGTTGATTTTTCTTATCGTGATAAAAAGATGAAACCGGAATGCTTGCCAAACCCTTTTCTTTGGTCATCCAAACAGCAAAATCAAATTCGGTTTGATTGGAAACAGCGCTATAATCAAGCAACTGAAAATAAGTACCTTTTGAAGGAATTAGCTTAAATCTAGACCCTTGAATGGCATTGATAAAATAATCGCGTTTTTGTTGATAAAAATCGGGTAATGTCAAATAGTTTTGTTCGTTGTCCAGATACTCAGCCAAGGCGTATTGTATTGGCGTATTAACACAAAATACATTGAATTGATGCACTTTTCTAAACTCAATCATCAGGTGTTCCGGCGCTACAACATAGCCTGTTTTCCAACCCGTAGCGTGAAAAGTTTTACCAAAAGAATAAACGGCAATTGTACGTTGATACAACTCGTCAAACAACAAAGCCGATTGATGTTGCAATCCGTCAAAAATAATATGTTCATAGACTTCGTCACTAATAACAACTATATCCGTACCGCGAATAATTTCAGTAAGGCGTAGCATATCATCACGATTAAAAACAAAACCACCGGGATTGTTGGGTGTGTTAAAAATCAGCAATTTTGTTTTGCTTGTAATGCTGTTTTTTACTTCGTTCCAATCAATACTAAAATCGGGTGCCGACAAGGATATATATTTCGGTACGCCGCCGTTTAATTTAATGGCAGGGTCGTAAGAATCGTAGGCAGGTTCAAAAATAATGGCTTCGTCACCTTGACCTACAAAAGCCGTAATGGCAGTAAAAAGCGCCTGTGTGGCACCTGCCGTAATCGTTATTTCGGTATCCGGATTTACATTTTTATTATACAATCTCTTAATTTTACGACTCAATGCTTGTCGTAATTCAAGCACGCCCGGCATCGGTGCATATTGATTTTTATCATCGAGCATCTGCTTGTTAATCAAGCTAATAAGCTCGCGAGATACTTGAAAATTAGGAAAGCCTTGCGATAGATTAATCGCCTTATATTGATTTGCCAACCCGGACATTACAGCAAAAATAGAAGTTTCTGTCTTGGGCAATTTACTCTGTATATTCATTGTATTTTGATTAAAATTTACCCGCTAAAAGTACAAAAAAAAATGATTTTGCAGAATGACAAACACGAACTTCCGACTTTATAAAAACCACAACGTAACACAAAGTTTCACAGCATTTATTTTCGTTATAGCTTCGCTATTTTTATTGTTTTATTACCACAACCTAACACAGAGTTACACAGCGTTTCCTTGCAATTACGAACTTCAACACCGGTAGCTTCAACCCCTTCCGATAATTATCGGGACAGCCACCGACTTCCAACTTCGGAGTTCCAACTTCGGACTTCCTACTTCCTACTTTCTACTTCCGACTTTTACCTCGTCCCTTACTGTTTTGTCACGATTTTTGCCAAGCAAAAATACGCGCCAAAACAAGAAAGCTTAAGGATTAAAAATGTGGAGGGAGCGGTCTCAATTTTGCTACTAACGTATGACCTTCCGAAATCCTTCGGAACAAGATCTTCGTG
>CAZSBI010000012.1:0-3451 GCA_964604735.1 uncultured Flavobacteriaceae bacterium
GACATTTTTTTCTAACAAAATATCGAGTAACAGTAACAAATAAGTAAACGATTTTTCTTCGCGATAATATCCGTAAATAGCAACTTTTTTCATTTAGATGAATTATTATATTTGGTAAAATTACGAAAAAATATAGAATTAATTTGTTTAAAACCTTGTTGAAAACTTTTTTAACTTTTTTAGGCTATCGAAACCAAATATTTTTACCTTTGCCCAAACCAAGAGGAATGTATCAAATAATAAAAAACATTTTATTTTTATTCGACCCCGAAGCGATTCATCGTTTGGTTTTGGTGTCGTTAAAAGCCTTTCGATTTATTCCTTTTTCTTCAGTCCTGTTAAGGACTTTTTTTATGCCCAAAAACAAAGAAAATTCCATTGAAGTTTTTGGTTTGCAGTTTAAAAATCGTGTTGGATTAGCAGCGGGTTTTGATAAAAATGCTTCGCATATTGACGACTTGGCAAATTTTGGTTTCTCATTTATCGAAGTAGGCGCCATAACGCCTGAGGCTCAAAAAGGCAATCCTAAACCCAGACTTTTCAGACTGCCCAAAGACAAAGCGCTGATTAACAGAATGGGTTTTAACAACAAGGGTGTCGTCAATGCGATAAAGAATCTGAAAAAACGAAAATCCGACATTATTGTAGGTGCTAATCTCGGCAAAAATACCCAAACAAGTAACGATAAAGCTAATGATGACTACATTAGTCTTTTTAAGCAATTGCATAAGTACGTCGATTATTTTACCATTAATGTAAGTTGCCCAAATGTAAAAGATTTGAGAAGCTTGCAAGATGAGGATAATTTGTTAGAATTGCTAAGTGCTCTTAAACAGATTAATAGTCGCAAGAGAAAACCAAAACCTATTTTGCTCAAAATTTCGCCCGATTTGACTTTTGAACAACTCGATGAAACGCTCGAAGTTATTGCTAAAACAAAAATTGATGGAATTGTAGCTGTCAATACTACAACTTCGCGCACCAATTTGACTTATCCGGCACAAAAAATCATCAATTTTGGCAACGGAGGTTTGAGTGGATTGCCACTAAAAAACCGAGCAACCGAAATGATACATTATATACATATAAAAACTGAGGGAAAATTGCCCATAATTGGTGTCGGTGGTATTTTTACCAAAGCCGATGCACAAGAAAAATTTGAAGCAGGTGCAACATTAATACAAGTTTTTACAGGCTTTGTGTATGAAGGACCGTCTATTGTAAAAAATATTGTCGATTAAAAAATATTGAAATGAAAACATTGCTGATAAACGCTATTGTAAATAACAAAAAACAAAATTTATTAATTGATAATCAGTTTATTGCATACATTGGAAATGATTTTCCGGAGACAGACAAAGTGTTAGATTTATCAGGCAAGCATATTATTTCGGGCATGATTGATCCGCATACACACATTCGTGATTTGGCACAAAAAGATAAAGAAGATTGGCTCAGCGCTACAAAAGCCGCCATTGCCGGAGGCGTAACAACGCTTTTTGATATGCCCAACACCAAACCGCCAACAACTAATTTGAAAAACTTGCAGAAAAAACGCGAAGTTGCTAAAAAAGCATTGGTAAATTATCGTTTTAATCTGGCTGCTACTTCTGAAAATATTGACGATTTAAAAGAAATTCTCAATCAAAAAAACAAGGATATCGGCGGATTAAAACTGTTTTTAGCCGGCTCAAATTCCAACGAATTTGTAAATGATATCGATGCAATTAAACAGATATTTCAACTCTCTTTGCAATATGATATTCCGCTAATTATCCATACCGAATGGCAAGAATGTATCGAAAAATACAGCCAAAAAATAGCCAATCCACAAGCAGAACATCATAACTATTTGCGTCATCGAGAATGTGCAATCAAGGGCACGCAGTTAGTAGTAGATTTGGCTAAACAAATTGGCAATCAGATTGTTATAGCACACACCTCGCTGTCGGAAGAAATCGAAATTATCAGAAAAGCCAAAGCGCAAGCACAGATTTATTGCGAGGTATCACCGCATCATTTGCTGTTGAATGAAAATGCGATTCAAAAATCGGGCAACTTTGCCAAAGTCAATCCGCCTTTGCGAAGCAAAAAAGATAATGAAGCACTTTGGAATGCCCTGTTAGACGGCACAGTCGATTTTATCGGAAGCGACCACGCACCGCATCAAAAAACAGAAAAATTGAAATCTTATTCCTTGGCACCTTCGGGCTTTCCCGGACTCGAAACCTCGTTGCCTTTGCTCTTGTATCAAGTAAAACAAGGACGAATCAGTATGCAAAGATTAGAAGAAATTGTTTCAAAAAATACTGCTAAAATTTTTAAAATTGAAAAACGTGGCATAGTCAAACAAGGCTATTTTGCCGATTTAGCTATTTTTGATTTAACTACAAGCGCTACTGTAAATATTGATAATTTTCATACCAAAGCAAAATATTCGCCTTTTGAAAATATGCCGGTCGTGCCTATTGAAATGAGCATTATCAAGGGCAAAATTTATAAAAACACAAAGCTATGAACATTAATGAATTTGTATTAGAATTACATCGAATAAATGCCCTCAAATTTGGTGATTTCACCTTAAAAAGTGGTGTGCAATCGCCATTTTATTTCGATTTACGCGATATGATTTCGCATCCCAATCTACTCAAATCTGTTGTCGATTTGTTGGCAGAAAAAGTAAAAGATTTAGAATTTGACTATGTTTCGGGCATACCATATACCGCTTTGCCCATTGCCACATTGTTGGCTGACAAACTAAACAAACCGCTGATTTATGTTCGCAAAGAAGAAAAAAACTACGGTACAAAAAACTTGATTATCGGACAATATGAAAAAGGCAAAAAATGCCTGCTGATTGACGATTTAATCACTTCGGGTGAAAGCATTATCGAAACCGCCGAAAAATTTGCGCAATCCGGATTGCAAATAGTTGATTTGTTGGTGATTATAGACCGCAGCAAGCAAGGACAAAAACGATTAAAGCCCTATGGTTACAAATTGCACAGCCTGATTGATATTGACCAAATGCTGTCTGTTTTGCAAGAAAAAAACAAGTTGAATGACAAGCAAGTTGAAGAAATAAAAATATTTGTCAATCAAACAAATCAACAATCGGAAGACCTGAGCAATTCATTAACCCGATTGCTTCAAGAACGCATACAGCAAAAGCAATCTCGATTGGTTTTATCCTTAGATGTCGATAATCAAAAAGACTTTTTCAAGATACTTGAGCAAACCGCCGAACATATTGTAATGCTCAAAACACATATCGATGTTTTAAAAGATTTTGATCAAGATTTTGTTCCGAAATTGCAAGCCTACGCAAGCAAATACAATTTTTTGATTTTTGAAGACCGAAAGTTTGCCGATATCGGAAACACGGTCAAAAAACAATATCAATCGGGTATTTACAAAATTAGTCAATGGTCTGATTTTATTACAGTTCACG
>CAZSBI010000013.1:0-9385 GCA_964604735.1 uncultured Flavobacteriaceae bacterium
CCTTGGTAAGGTTCCTCGCGTATCATCGAATTAAACCACATGCTCCACCGCTTGTGCGGGCCCCCGTCAATTCCTTTGAGTTTCACTCTTGCGAGCGTACTCCCCAGGTGGGATACTTATCACTTTCGCTTGGCCACTGAATAATTAAACCCAGCAACTAGTATCCATCGTTTACGGCGTGGACTACCAGGGTATCTAATCCTGTTCGCTCCCCACGCTTTCGTCCATCAGCGTCAGTATATACTTAGTAAGCTGCCTTCGCAATCGGTGTTCTGTGTAATATCTATGCATTTCACCGCTACACTACACATTCCACTTACCTCAGTATAACTCTAGCCAAAACAGTATCAATGGCAGTTCTATGGTTGAGCCACAGAATTTCACCACTGACTTATTTAGCCGCCTACGGACCCTTTAAACCCAATAATTCCGGATAACGCTTGCACCCTCCGTATTACCGCGGCTGCTGGCACGGAGTTAGCCGGTGCTTATTCGTAAGGTACCGTCGCTCCCATTAACTCGTAATGGTCATTCTTCCCTTACAAAAGAAGTTTACAACCCATAAGGCCGTCTTCCTTCACGCGGCATGGCTGGATCAGGCTTGCGCCCATTGTCCAATATTCCTCACTGCTGCCTCCCGTAGGAGTCTGGTCCGTGTCTCAGTACCAGTGTGGGGGATCTCCCTCTCAGGACCCCTAGTCATCGTCGTCTTGGTGAGCCGTTACCTCACCAACTAACTAATGACACGCATACCCATCTCGTACCGCCGGAACTTTAATTATTAAATCATGCGATAAAATAATACTATGGAGCATTAATCCGAATTTCTCCGGGCTATTCTCCTGTACGAGGCAAGTTGTATACGCGTTACGCACCCGTGCGCCGGTCGTCAGCAGGTAAGTAAACTTACCTCTGTTACCCCTCGACTTGCATGTGTTAAGCCTGCCGCTAGCGTTCATCCTGAGCCAGGATCAAACTCTCCATTATAATATCTTAAATTATTTCTTAGGAAGAGTAAGAGCTTTGTTTTCTCAAGACTTTTTCATTTGCTCTAAAACATATATAATATATCTCTTAAAGTAAACGCTGTCTGCTTATTATTTCAAAATGTCTATGATCTAATCCTTCTTTTGCCTTATCCTAAAATCGTAAAGCGAATGCAAAGATATAACTAAAAATTACAACCACCAAAAAAAATTAAAGTTTTTTTTAATTATTTTTCGAAGATGCAAATAAACGAATTTTATAAATCGATTATTCGTGTAATATGTCAATATTCTTAAAGTTTCTTCGCCTGTTTTTGTAAAGCGTGTGCAAAAGTACAACTATTATCTAAACTGACAAACTTTTATGCGTTTTTTTTGAATAAAAATTTTAAACTGTTGTAAGTCGCTGCTAATCAATGATGTACAACAAAATTGCATTCGTCAGGGATTGTTAAATAGATAGTATTTCAAATGGCACTAGGCTTTCTCTTAAAGCAGGGCAAAGATATTACAAGTTTTTTAATTAACAAGCGGTTTTGTTGAATTATTTGTAATTTATTTGAGCATTCTTGCTAAGTTGTTGAAAATATGATAAATATATCACACCGTGGTAGGAAAACTCGATAAATCTTGATCGGGGGTTTTTGTATATATATATAATGTATAGATTTTTTACAAAACCAAATTATAGAATCTTACGGTAGCGGAAATGGTGCTATTTTGACATTCAAGCTTAAAAATACTTGAAAAAAGCTCTGTTTCCTATTTCAAATCTAATTCAATCAAAACAGGACAATGGTCAGAGTGTTTGACTTCAGGCAGAATTATACTACGCGTTACTTTGGGCATAAGTTGCGGAGTAACCATGTGATAATCTAAGCGCCAACCTTTATTGCGCTCGCGTGATGCAGCACGATAACTCCACCAAGAATATTGTTCGGGGCGTGAATCAAATGCGCGAAAACTATCTATAAATCCTGAATTGATAAAATCAGTCAACCAAGCGCGTTCTTCGGGTAAAAAACCTGATGTATTTTTAAGTCCGACCGGATTGTGAATATCAATAGGTTTGTGACATATATTATAGTCGCCGCTAATAATTAAATTTGGAATCTCTTTTTTTAAATTGTCTGCATAAGCAAGAAATTCGTCCATATATTTAAACTTAAATTGTAATCTTTCGTCATTTGTGCCACTTGGTAAATACATACTCATAAACGAAAAATCAGGAAAATCGATGCGGATGTTTCTGCCTTCAAAATCCATATAATCGATGCCTGTGCCATAGACTACATTTAATGGTTTATGTTTTGAAATAACGCCAACACCACTATAACCTTTTTTTTGTGCCGGAAACCAATATTGGTATTCGTAACCTGCTTGCCTGAATGCCTCTTGGTCTATTTGATCCGCATTAGCTTTAATTTCTTGAAATCCTATTATATCAACATCTGCTTGTTGTAACCAATTGATCAGTCCTTTGCGACTTGCAGCGCGAATGCCATTTACGTTATATGATACTATTTTCATGTTTTAGCTTGTTTCATGTTTTTGTTGTGATGTTCGGGGGTCAATTTTCCATTATTATCGTAAAATTTGCCCGGTGTCCTACATTTTTTATTGATTCAGAAAATATTATTTTCGAAAGCGGTGCCTACCACTACGATATCGGCGCCGGCATTAAAAGCTTTGAGCATCTGTTTGCGATTTTTAATGCCTCCTCCTACAATTACCGGCACTTTTATTTTATCGGCTACGGTTTTTATCATTTTTAATGGCACGGATTTTTTGGCACCACTCCCCGCTTCTAAATAAATCATTTTCATTCCTAACATTTCGCCTGCCAAAGCAGTTGCTAATGCGATATCGGGTTTTTTGCGCGGAATAGCTTTGGTGTTTGTGATATATTCCGTAGCGCTTAATTTTCCGCCTTCGATAAGCATATATCCCGTAGCTATTATTTCAAGTTTTGTTTGTGCTAATAAAGGTGCCGCAATTACTTGTTTGTCAATAAGATAGTCGGAATTTCTGCCTGAAATTAAACTTAAAAACAGAATGCCGTCTGCTTGTTCGGTGATTTGTTGTGGATTACCCGGAAAAAGAATAACAGGTATAGACAAACGTTTCTTTAATTTTTTGACTAATTTTTTCGTGTTGTCTTTACTCAATAAACTGCCTCCCACAAACACATAATCGGCTTTTTGTTTTAAAATATTATTGACCGAAACCTCAATGTTTTTTATATCAACTTTATCAGGGTCAAGTAAAATAGCCAATGACTTTTGATGATTCTTTTTGTTTTTTAATATTTTTTGGTAGATAGACATTATTTATTTTTTTATCATTACGGCTTGATACCAATCAGTGCCAAGTTTAAAATATTTTTCTTCTATTGGTTTAAAGCCTGTTTCTTTAAGTATTTGATCTTGACGACGTGTTAAATTGCAACCATCGGCGAAGGGTTTCCATATTGGATTGACAAATGTTTGAAATTTGCCATACAATGTGCCCTGCGAATGAATATGTTCTAAAACTAATAATTTACCGTTTTCTTTAAGCAGGGAATGGTAAATTTTCGCTGCTTTTTGTGCATCTTCGACCGTGCAAAGCACCAGCATACTGATAACAAAATCGTATTGTTTTGGCATTTCTTTATGCCTTAGCACATCTTCTATTCCGATATTAAAAACTTTTATGTTTTCTTTGCCTGCTTGTTGTTTTAAAGCACGTTTATACATCGGGACAGAGGGTTCTATGGCATAGATTTCGGCATTTTTTTGCGCAAATAATTCAAAATTAACTCCGGTGCCGCTACCTACTTCGAGTACTTTTCCGTAAATGTTTTCAATAAGTTCTGTTCGGTTACGAACTAAAACTTTTTCGAGTGTTTTCATAAACGGATCGTAAAAAAACGCCATTATTTTTTGGTACTGTTTTCGTATCAATATTTTGCTATTTTATTTTTAAATTTATCAAAAACTTGCTTCAATGCCAAATCTACATCTTTTGGATTGGTATTATACGTAGGCATTTCAGAGGTTTTTTCAGGAAACATTTCCATAAAAAGTGTTTGAGACGGAAAAGCAAATTGCACTCCTAAACTGTTTGCTAATTCTAAAATTCCAAGTAATAATACGTGTCTTCCGTGCATTTCTTCGGCATAATCGTGGGTGACAAAATATACATTTAGCAGTATATTCAACGACGAATCGGCGTAGTCGATAAACTCTACATTGTATGGCACCGAGTTGTAAGGTGTATATTTTGAGTAATTGCGCGTTGTCGGGTGCAGTTCTATTAACTGCTTAATTCCTTCGACAAAAGTTTCTATCAATTCGGGTGGTGTGTCATAACGCACGCCAAGTGTTGTGGTATAACGTCTATAAATACGTTTTCCTTTGTTGTTTACTGCGGCTTCGGACACCAAACTATTCGGAATTTTAAATACCGAGGTGTCTGCGGCACGAATAATTGAGGAACGAAAACCTACTTCTTCTACGCTTCCTTCTATGCCGTTGACCGAAATCCAATCGCCAATCTTGAAAGGTTTATCAATAAAAATCATAATGGAACCAATCAGATTTTTGACCGTGTCTTGTGCTGCCAAACCTAATGCCAAACCACCAATTGACAAACCGGCAATAATAGCTTTGGGGTCAGCGCCCATAATGATTAGAAACTTGAAAATACCAAAAATAATTACGATTGATTTTAAGGTGTTTTGCAAAATTGGCACCAATTGGTCATCTAAACTATTCTCCGTTTTTTTAGCACGATGTTTAAAAATAGCGATAAAAACATTGATGAGTTTTAAGAAAACAAAAATCCAAAAGACAATTTGTGCAAATTCGAGTGCTGCAATCATCCAGTTTCCCACCTTTTGCCCTAGTAATAAATACGGGAGCATTATCATCATTACGTAAATTCCAAAAATATATGATAAGGGATGCGCAAATTCTTTTAGTTTTTCATCTAAGTTTTCGACTGAAAATCGTAGAAATCGTTTTTTGAGTACTTTTAAAATTAGATAAAGTATTTTTTTGAAAAGAATATGCAGGAAATATGTAATTAATATAACCAATAATAAACTTATCCATTGCCATATTTGCAGTCCGAAAAATTTGTATTTGAAATATGCAGGCACATATTGCACTAATAAATCGGCACCAAAGGGATAAATCTCATTATACAAATAATCAATTGAGGCAACTGTTTTTTTTGAATAGTACCAGTTGTTTCCATACTTTTCTAAGTAAACATTTGATAATCTGTACGGAAATGGTTTAAAAATATGCTTTGGAATAGGCGAATGAATAGAATCTACATAATCGTTATTGCTTGGAAAATCGTTAAAGTCAACAAATAATCCTTTACCGTCTATGATGTATTTTAGTTTAATGGCTTTTGACTGTGCCTCTTCAAATGGTAATCCGTAAATAACTTTTGCCGAAATATCCGGGTGATAATTATCGGGTTTAAGATTATTAATATGCGTAAAAATCGTAGCGCGCGGACTACTAAGCTCTGCTTCTTGCGCCCAAAGTTGCACCATAGACAACAGGGCTATTAAAATGAAATAATATGTTTTTTTTGATTTATACATACGATTAATATCCACCGCTTGCTTCTTTGCCTTCGGCAATGGCTTTGGCTGATGATGTACCAATACGCGTTACGCCTAATTCGATCATTTTAATTGCTTCGTCATAATTTCTTACACCACCGGCGGCTTTAACAGGAAGCGGATCGGCATATTTTGCCATAATTTCTATACTTTCGGGAGTTGCACCGTTAGGTTTTCCGCCTTCGGTCTTATAGAATCCGGTCGATGATTTGACAAACACTTTTGCGGCATTATGTAAGCCTATGCTTTGTACAACCACATCGTGAATTAAACTTGTTAATTGCGCAATTTGTTTGTTATTAAGAGCTGCCACTTCGATAATCCATTTAACGATTTTGCCATTTTTGATACCTAAAAGAGAGCCTTCAAAAACTTCTTTTTTGACCATATTGATATCGCCCTGTTTGAATAGTTCATAGTTGACTACATAGTCCAGTTCATCTACACCGTCATTAATGGCTTGTTGTGCTTCGGCTAATTTTAGTTTAAAATTGTCTGTGCCTTCGTGGAATCCTATAACAGTGCCTACTTTTACATCTGCACCGGCATCGTCAATCATTTTGCGTGCCATTTTAACATAATTAGGTCGAATCATCACCAAATAAAAACCGTTTTCGATAGCTTCATTGATTAGATTCTTTACGTTTTGCGTTGTTTCCTCTTCTGTAATGCCTGCTTGTTCAGGAGTTTTAAGATATGTACTGTCTAAATATTTTTTAATATCCATTTTTTGCAATTTTATTGTCATATTGAATAAGAAAGCCGAGTAATTTAGTATAATTACCCGGCTGATATAATTATTTTTATCTGCTATTCTTCTTCGATTTGGAAGATAATAGGTAAAGTATAAGTAACTTTTACGTTACGATTTCTTTGTTGACCGGGTTTTACTCTTGGCAGTTTTTGGATTACACGTTTCGCTTCTTTTGTCAATTCCTTATATTTAGAACGCGCTCTAATATTAGTAACCTTGCCTGTTTTATCAATAGTAAATTGTGTCATAATTTTGATTCGTCCGGATATTCCCATATCAGAAGCAATTTCCTTGTCGAAATTTTTATTGACAAAAGCTTTTACTTTTTTACTCATACAATCTTTGATAGCTTTTGCACCTGTTTTGCCTTCACAGCCCGGATATATCGGAGGATTCTGAATAAATTGGAAAGCTACTTCAATATCTTCTTCTTCGGCATCATCGTCAACTTCAATTTTATCAGGCTCTTTTGTTGGTTCATCTTCTTCATCTTCAGAACTTAAATCAAACACTTCTTGTTTAACCTCTTTTTCATCTTCTACAACAACTACTTCGGGTACAACAACAGGCGGAGGTGGTGGTGGCAATTTAATATCTTCTACATTTACTTCCAAGGTTTCTTCATCTTCTGTTCCTGTGATTTTCAATTCATCTTGACCTAATTCTTTTTCAAAAGTCTTGAGTTCAATAGCTCTCCAAAAGAAGATTAATACAGCTACTAGTCCTATTAATAAAAAAGTTGTACTGTAATTATTTAAATCAGCATGTGGGTTTTTCTTCGGTTTCATATATACTTTTTTAATTTTATTTTATTGATTATCAATATTTTATAAGCACTTTGATGTTTAACTACTTATAAAACATTGTTAAAAAACAACAACATTGTTTTCTGTTTGGCTAATATATAAATATTTTTTGAAAGCTTAAAAACATATTTTAAACAATTTTTTAGCTAGGGAATATCTATATATTTATGTGTTTGTAATGATATTTTCCATTTCGGATTTTGTTCGATATATGCAATAATCAATGGTATCATTTTGTTTCGTTGGCTCCATTCGGGTTGTAAAAACAAATGACAGTTTTTTGATACTTTATTTACTTGTTGCTCAGCAAACTTAAAATCCGATTTGTTTTGAATAATAACTTTTAATTCGTCTGCTTTATTGTATGCTTCTTGTTTAGGCAGTTCATTTTTCTTGGGAGACAAACATATCCAATCAATTTTACCTGTTAAATTTCCCGTTCCGGAGGTTTCTAAATGAATTTGTTTGCCCAATAAATGCAACTTTTCGGTAATGTATGACAGATTATAGAGCGTTGGCTCTCCGCCTGTCAGTACAATTGTTTTGATGTGGTTCGGAATATTTTTGATTATATCATCGACCTTCAATAAAGGGTGCAATTCGGGATTCCAACTCTCTTTGACATCGCACCAATGGCAACCCACATCGCAACCGCCTACTCTAATAAAGTAAGAAGCAAGCCCTGTATGAAACCCTTCCCCTTGTAAAGATAAGAAGTGTTCCATTATGGGTAAATTTTTGCCTAAGTTATCTAAAATATTGATATTGGACATTGTGTTTATATTTTACAGACAAAAAAACTGCCCTATTTTCAAGGACAGTTATTTAATATTGATTACATTTTTATTAGTCAACCAATTGTCCAATGGCTTTGTCGAACACATCAAAAGGTGCTACACCTACTTGACGTCCAATTGCCTCGCCGTTTTGGAATACCAAAATAGTTGGAATATTACGCACGCCATATTCGGCGGCATATTTTTGTTGTTTGTCAACATCTACTTTGGCTACTATGATTTTATCACCATATTTAGCTTCTAATTGATCCATTACAGGCGCAACCATTCTACAAGGTCCGCACCATACAGCCCAAAAATCGACAATTACTGGTTTTTTTGAGTCTAATACTACTTCTTTAAATGTTTGGTCAGTTACTACTACCGGCATATATTTTAATTTTAAAAGGTTAATACAATTTTTTTGCAAAAATACATAATATTTTAATACGGTCTAACGCTAAAATTGTGCCAAAATATATTAAATCATTTTTACTGCAATCTTGGCTGCCAATCGTGCATTGTTCAATACCAATTGGATATTAGAAACCAAGCTTTGCCCATCGGTAAATTCTTTTACTTTTCCTAGCAGAAACGGAGTGCTTTGCTTGCCTTTGATAGCTAATTTATTTTGTTCGGCAATGGCTTTATCTATGGCTTTTGTCATTAAATCATAGTCCAAAGCGTGTTCTTCGGGGACAGGATTGGCAATAATGACACCGCCTTTTAGTCCAATAGCCCATTTTGCTTTTAATAAATTAGCAATTTCTTGTGGCGAATCCATTTGATAATCGACTTTAAAACCACTTTTACGGGTATAAAAAGCCGGCAATTCATCTGTTTGGTAACCTAGCACAGGTACGCCTAATGTTTCCAAATATTCTAATGTCAACTCTAAATCTAAGATGGCTTTAATACCTGCGCAAACCACGGCTACATTTGTATTTGCCAGCTCTTGCAAGTCTGCCGACATATCAAAAGTTTCGGTGGCTCCGCGATGTACGCCACCAATACCTCCGGTAGCAAAAATTTTTATCCCTGCCAATTCAGCAGCAATCATAGTTGCCGAAACCGTTGTGGCTCCTGTCATTTTTTTTGACAATATATAAGGTATATCCCTACGACTTGTCTTGGTTACTTTTGTGCCTTCTTTTGCCAAAAAACGAATTTCATCGTCTGATAATCCAATTTTTATCTTACCGTTCATCAAAGCGATTGTTGCAGGAACAGCACCGTTTTTTCTCACTTCGTCTTCTACCAATTTGGCTGTTTCGTAATTCTGCGGATAGGGCATTCCGTGCGAAATAATAGTAGATTCTAAGGCAACAACAGGTCGATTACTGTCTAGGGCTTTTTGTACTTCGGGGTGTATATCTAAGTATGTTTTCATATTCATTTTTATCAAGCAAATGTACTGAAAAGGTTTTAAGGAAGCAAGG
>CAZSBI010000014.1:0-3706 GCA_964604735.1 uncultured Flavobacteriaceae bacterium
TTTAGTTTCTTGAAAAAGAGCTCGACGAGCCTGTTCCGAAGGACTTCGGAAGGTCACACGTTAGTAGTAGAAGAAAATAATCCCACCCCACATTTTCAATTCCTAAGCTTTCTTGTTTTGGCGCGTATTTTTGCATTGGCAAAAATCGTGACAAAACATTGAGGAGAAAGCTAAAAGGAACGAGGTAAAAGGGAAAAGGAGCGAGGTGACAGGTAAAAGGTAAAAGGAGAAAGTGCGTTGGAAGTCGAAAGCAGTACTATTTTGCTGCTGTGCGAATACTTTCGTGTGGTTTTGTAGAGCCAAGCCAAAAGCCAAAAACCAACCGCCAAATTACTTTTTAAATGAAAATCAAGCCGACTGTATTATAAAACCTTATATTTGCAAAAAACAAAAATAAATATGGAATTTCTTAAAAAACAGTGGAAAAATATTCTCTTTTTCGGATTGTTAATTTTTATGTTTACACCCGCAGGTATGCCCTTGCGCGCTTTACTTATCAAAGGCGTGTCATTTGTTACTTCCAGAGTCGAGAATTTAGAAATTGCCCCCGAAGACAGACAAACATTAAGCAATGTCAACTGGCAACTTTTTGACCAACATGGCAAGATGGTCGATTATAATGATTATAAAAACAAAGTCGTATTAATCAATAATTGGGCAACATGGTGCCCGCCTTGTGTGGCAGAAATGCCGAGTTTGGCAGATTTATACAAAGATTATGGCAATAAAGTGGTATTTTTGTTTGTGGCACACGATAAACCCGAAAAAGTAAATGCTTTTTTAAGTAAAAACGAAATGCAAATTCCGGTGTATTTCACCCAAACAGCAATGCCAAAAGCTTTGCAGTCGCCTACAATACCAACGACATTTGTCATTAGTAAAAAAGGCGAAATAGTAGTTAAAAAAACAGGTGCTGCAGACTGGAATAGCGGTCAGGTGCACAAAATTTTAGATAAATTGATAAATGAATAATATAACCAAAGTTAGCAGATAATAAACTATGAAAGTAGCAGCCTTAATTCCCGCAAGATACAACTCACAACGTTTTCCGGGCAAATTGATGAAAGATTTACTGGGCAAAACAGTAATTTGGCGTACTTACCAAGCCGCTTTTCAATCGGAATTATTTGATGAGGTTTATGTAATTACCGATAGTCAAATCATTTTTGACGAAATTAATAAGCAAGGCGGAAAGGTGCTTATGAGTACCAAAGAACACGAGTCAGGAACCGATCGAATTGCCGAATTTGCCCCTCAGATTGATGCAGATATCATCATCAATATTCAAGGAGACGAACCATTTATCAATACCGAAGCATTATCCGGCTTGATACAATTATTTAGAGATGACGATTTCGAAATTATAGATATTGCATCATTGATGATTAAAATTGACAATAAAGACGATTTTCTCAATCCGAATAATGTAAAAGTAGTAACCGATACGGACAATTTTGCCATGTATTTTTCAAGAGCCCCCATTCCGTATTCGCGCGATCATATTTTTGAAAAAGCCTTTAAACATATAGGTGTGTATGCTTTTAGAAAAGAAGTGCTTATGGGCATGCCCGATATGGCACCAACCGAATTGGAACAAATAGAAAAGTTAGAAAACTTACGATTTTTAAATGAAGGCATGATGATTAAAATGCTCGAAACCGATACAGTCAATTTTGGTATTGATACTGAAGAAGATTTGCAAAAAGCCATTGCTTTTTTACAAAACAAAACCAAGTAGTATGAAAAAGTGGATTAGCGCCGCCCGTTTACGCACCTTGCCGCTGTCATTGGCAGGCATTGTATTAGCCGGATTTTTAGCAGCATCGGTAGGGCAATTTGATATTGGAATATTTATATTATCAGTACTTACTGCAACCCTTTTTCAAGTACTTTCAAATTTTGCCAACGACTATGGCGACGGTGTAAAAGGAACCGATAATAACGACAGAATAGGACCGCAAAGAGCCTTGCAAAGTGGCGATATCAGTCCTGTGCAAATGAAAAAAGCCATTACAATTACTGCAATTCTATCATTTATTTCTGCACTTATTTTAGTGACTTATGCCTTTGGACTCGATAAGATTTTTTACATTATATTTTACTTGATTTTAGGCTTACTTGCCATTGCTGCCGCCATTAAATATACCGTGGGCAAAAACGCTTATGGTTATTATGGTATGGGCGACTTGTTTGTGCTTATTTTCTTTGGAATTGTAGCCGTTTTAGGAGGCACATATCTATACACCAAACAAATAGATATAACATTGATTTATCCGGCACTTTCAGTAGGTTTACTGAGTGTAGCTGTGCTAAACTTGAATAATATGCGTGATATGGCATCTGATAAAAAATCAAATAAAAATACCATTCCTGTAAAATTGGGATTAGAAAATGCTAAAAAGTATCATATTTTACTGATTGTTTTACCTTTTTTCTTCTCACAAGCCTATATTTTTCACCATTTACAATCTTATTACCAATGGTTGTTTGTGTTGTCATACATTATGTTAATAAAGCATCTGATGCGTGTTATTAATACACAACAAGCCAAAAATTTTGACCCTGAACTCAAAAAAGTAGCTATTTTAACTTTTGTATATGCAATGGTTTTTGGATTAGGAATGATATTGAAATAATTAACATAATAATTAAGCAGTTGATGTTAAATTAACTAAAAAAACAAAAAGAGTTTTAATAATTTGTTTAAAATATTTTTGTATTTTAGCGCCTGTAATCAAATAAAATAATACAGTTATGTTACAAGAATTTAAGAAGTTTATTATGGGCGGCAACGTGATTGAGTTTGCCGTAGCAGTAATTATGGCAGGTGCTATCGGGCTTGTTGTAAAAGGATTTGTAAGTATGATAGTTATGCCGGTTGTAAGTCACTTTACAGGAGGTGTTAGTTTTAAAGAATGGAAAATTATTCTTGATGAGGCTATTAAAGAAGGTGAAAAAATTATTCAAGCCGAAAATGCAATTATGGTTGGTGAATGGATAGACACTATTATTAATTTACTAATTGTAGGTTTAGTAATGTTTTTGATTGTAAAAGCATACAATAAAATGAAGAAAAAAGAAGAAGAAGCACCGGCAGCACCACCGGCGCCTAGCAACGAAGAAGTATTACTTACAGAAATCAGAGATTTACTAAAAAAATAATACCTTATATATTTTTTTTTAAAGCCACTTAATTTATGTATTGAGTGGCTTTTTTTTTGTGCTAACATTTTACTTATTTGTTAAAAAATAAGTGAAAATTTCAATATTTGGAACAAGTTATTTGTCAATTGAAATTAAAGCTGTATATTTAATGCCGAAATAAATTTAACTAAAAACAAAAACTATGAACAGAATTAGATTACTAGTCTTACTTCTAGGTTTTGTGCAATTTGCTTTTGCACAAGACTTACAAGTAACAGGTAAGGTGTCCGATGTTTCGGGCGAACCTTTGCCCGGAGTGAATGTTGTTGTAAAGGGTACACAAACCGGCGTAGCAACTAATTTTGATGGTGTTTATACCATTAAAACCAAAAAAGGTGCAACATTAGTTTTTTCATCAGTGGGTTATCAAACTGTTGAAAAAGCAGTTTCGTCAAATAAGATGAATGTTGTGATGAAAGAATCTACTAACGCTTTGGATAAAGTTGTAATTACGGCTTTGGGGATAAAAAGAGAAAAGAAGTCATTAGGTTACGCAATGCAA
>CAZSBI010000015.1:0-9476 GCA_964604735.1 uncultured Flavobacteriaceae bacterium
TTCGTATAGGTTGGGCGCAAGTTGGTAATGATACGGGGGCGTACAGGCTATACAACACCTATGTGCAAGGAACTAGTATTGGAGGAGAACCAACATTTTATTTACCTTCAACTTTGAATAATGCACATTTAAAACCGGAAATAACCACTTCTTTTGAAACCGGCTTAACACTTAATTTTTTTAATAGTAGATTTGGTTTAGACTTTACTTACTATAATGGAGAAACTAAAAATCAAATTATTCCTATCAAAGTATCACCTACAACAGGTTATAATAATAAATGGGTAAATGCAGGTAAGATGAAGAATTCCGGTATAGAATTATCTTTAAATGCAAGAATTTTTGATAAAAAAGATGGTTTTAAATGGAATGTTGTAGCAAATTGGGCAAGTAATACAAATGAAGTTGTTGAATTAGCCGATGGATTGGATTCTTATGTAATGTCTTATTTTTATCCCGGTGTAACTTTAGAATCAAGAGTTGGTGAACCATTTAGCTCAATTTATGCCAGAAAAGTAAAAAGAGCTCCTGATGGACAAATGATAGTTGATGCAGATGGTTATTATGTAAATGGAGATATCGAATTTATAGGCAGCGTGCTTCCCGACTGGACAGCCGGCGTTAGCAATAGCTTGTTTTATAAAAATTTCTCACTTTCGGCATTAATCGATATTCAAAAAGGAGGTGTGTTTTTTGGAAGAGGTTATCAAACTGCTATTTATGCCGGTACAATTGGTTTAACCGCAGCCAATGGTGTGCGTGAAAATGGTGTTGTTGCAGAAGGAGTTATGCAAAACGGCACTGATGCAAACGGAAATCCCGTATATGTAACAAACACAACACCGGCGGCAAGCTACAAGCAGTATTTTAGATTAATGAGAAGAAATCCGGGAGATTTTACCGTTTTTGATGCTAGTTTTGTTAAATTACGAGAAGTGAGTTTAAAATATAATATTCCTTCAAAATTTGTCGAAAAAATATTATTAAAGAAAGCAAGTGTTAGTTTATATGGAACTAATTTAGCTATTCTTTATAGAAATACACCACAAGGTTACGACCCTGAATCAGCAGGAAATTCAGCAGGAAATATACAAGGTAGGGAATATGGACAACTACCAAGAGCCAGAACATTTGGTTTAAGATTAAATATGTCACTTTAAAATTACGAATTATGAAAAAATTATTATTAATCATAACAATAATTGGACTGAGTCTTAGTTCTTGCACAAAGGATTTCGAAGACTTAAATAAAGATCCAATGAAAACAAATAAAGTTCCTACACCAACAATATTGACAGGTGTATTACAGAGTTTTATTAATTTAAACTCAGGATTAGGCTATAATAAAACACTAATGCTATATTCTCAACAGTGGTCACAAAGAGAAACAACTACTCGTAGTTTATACGGTATGGATGATACATCAGGTGATTGGGCAGCTTGGTATTTGAACGGTTTGCCTGAATTAAATGAGATTATTCGCTTAAATAAAGGTGAAGATAAGACAGATTATAGTACTTACGGTAAAAACGAAAATCAAATAGCAGTTGCTATGATTTTAAAAGTATGGGCTTTTTCTAATATTACAGACACATGGGGAAATGTTCCGTATTCGGAAGCGTTAGATGATACTGTTACTTTTCCAAAGTATGATAAACAAGAAGATATTTATCCGAATTTAATTGAAACACTTAAGCAGGCAGAGGCAATGATTGATACAAATGCATCTGGTTTTACAAGTGGCGATTTGATGTACAATGGAGATATGTCTAAATGGAAAAAATTTGCAAACTCATTACGTGCCAGACTTGCTATAAGAATGTCAGAAGTAAATCCGGCTCTTGCTGAAGCAGAAGTAGCATTAGCATTGGGTTCAGATGTATTTGAAAACAATTTGGATAATGCGCAAGTGGCTTTTCAAAATGAAGATGCACACGGCAATCCCTTATATGCTGAATTTTTAACACAAAGTTGGACTTTTGTGAGCGAACCGCTAATTAATTTAATGAACTCATACGGTAATGGTACGGCAAATGCCCCCTCAGATCCTAGAATCGTGAAATTTGCCGATCCCAATCGCAATGGTGAATATGTAGGTTTTCCTTACGGGTTGACCACAAGCGAAACTTTTAATTATGCTATTGATGACTGTTCTTTGCCTAACTCAACCATGGTTAGAAATATTGATGCTAATAGTTATCTTATGACTTATGCTGAACTACTTTTTATTAAGGCAGAAGCAGAGCAAAGAGGCTGGTTTGGTAACGTTGCTGATGCATCAAATACTTATGAGCAAGCAATTACTGCAAGTATGGAGCAATGGGGCGTTGCGCCGGCAGAAATAACAGCATATTTGGCTCAGCCGGATGTGCAATATAATGCGGCAAATTGGCAAAAATATATTGGCGAACAAAAATATATTGCTTTCTTTACCCAAGGTGCAAATGCTTGGAACGAATGGAAAAGATTAGATTTTCCGGTCTTAGCTTTTCCAGCGGCTGCATCATCAAATGCAACTGAAATCCCCAGACGTTTCTTTTATCCATTAAGTGAGCAAGCTGTAAATGGTGATCAACTTGCAATTGCTATTAGTGATATGGGCGGTGATACCTTTGCAATTCATAATTGGTGGGACCAATAGTAAAACACTATAAACAACACACAAAAACCGACGTAAAGCGTCGGTTTTTTTTATAATATAGCAAACAAATCTGCTAGGTATTAATCCTGTAAAAAACGCATAAAAGCGGCACGGGGTATTTCTCGGGCGCCTAAACTCTCTAAATGAGGTGTGTACATTTGGCAATCTATTAAATCGATATTGTCTTTCTGTGCCATTTGAGCCAAATGAATAAATGCTAATTTTGAAGTATTACTCTCTTTATGAAACATACTCTCGCCCGAATAGACCTTGTCTAATATTTTTACACCGTATAAACCACCTACCAATTCACCTTTTTGATTCCAAACTTCGACAGAATGTGCCAAGCCGGCTTTAAATAGTTCTTTGTATGCATCAATCATATTGCGGTGCAACCAAGTACCTTCCCCGTCTTTTCGTTTTACAGAGGCACATTGTTCAATTACTTCGTCAAAAGCTTTGTTTTCAGTAATTGTATATATTCCTTTCTTGATTATCTTTTGCATACTCTTCGATATTTTTACTTCCTTTGGAAATAAAATCATTCTCGGATTGGGCGCCCACCATAAAATTTCGTCTTCGTTATCAGACCAAGGAAAAATACCGTTTTTATAGGCTTCAATAATTCTTTCAACGGATAAATCGCCACCAATAGCCAACAAACCGTCACGTGAGGCTTTGTTAACAGGCGGAAATGCAAGTTTGTCTTTAGGCAAGTAAAACATTTATGATTCTTTGGATGGCAAAAATATACAAAATGTGACAAATCTAGAAATGACAATTGTTAATTTTAAGTAACTTTTGTTTCGCAACGCAAATTTTAATATAGCAAATCAAAAATAATAGATATCGCATATTTTGTTTTTTATTTTGATATAATTATACATTAATATTAATGCCGTATCTTTGCCAAATGAAAAAATATGCTTTAACAGATTGGTTGCCGACAACCGCCAAAGAAGTAAAACGTCGTGGCTGGGAACAACTAGATGTTATTTTATTTAGCGGCGATGCTTATATTGACCATCCTTCGTTTGGTCCGGCTGTGGTGGGGCGTATTTTTGAAAGTTTCGGATTAAAAATTGCTATTGTACCGCAACCCAACGTGCGTGACAACCTGCAAGATTTTACCAAATTAGGTAAACCACGACTGTTTTTTGCCGTTACCGCCGGCAGTATGGACTCCATGATTAGCAACTATACGGCAAGCAAAAAACCAAGAGATAAAGATGCATATTCACCCGGAGGCGAGTGGGGCAATCGTCCGGATTATGCTAGCATCAAATATAGTCAGATTCTTAAAAACTTTTTTCCCGATGTACCTATTCTTATTGGGGGCATCGAGGCGTCCTTGCGTCGGGTAACTCATTACGACTATTGGAGTGACCAATTAAAACCATCTATTTTGATAGATTCAGGCGCCGATTTATTGGTGTATGGTATGGGCGAACAACCCTTGCGCGAAGTAGTTCGTTTGGTAGAACGCGGTGTGCCTTTTTTATCTATTACTTCGGTAAAACAAACTGCTTTTTTAATTGATAGTAATGAGAATATTCCTAAGAATAAAAATTGGGAAGATATTTGGATTCACTCTCACGAACTTTGTTTAAAAGACAAGAAGTCATTTGCTCAAAACTTTAAAACCCTCGAAGTCGAATCGAATATGATGACGGCAAAACGGCGGATTTTACAAAAGATTGCCGATAAAACTTTGGTTATCAATCCGACATATTCGGCTATGACCGAAAAAGAAATTGATGCAGCCTACGAATTGCCCTTTACACGTATGCCACATCCTAAGTATCGTAAACGCGGGCCTATTCCTGCCTACGAAATGATAAAACATTCCATTAATATTCATCGGGGCTGTTTTGGTGGATGTAGTTTTTGTACCATTTCGGCTCATCAAGGCAAATTTATTGCCAGTCGCAGTAAAAAATCTATTATAAAAGAACTAAATCAAATTACTGAGCAAGAAGATTTTAAAGGATATATTTCAGATATAGGCGGTCCTTCGGCAAATATGTATAAAATGAAAGGTTACGACTTGTCAATTTGCGAAAAATGTACCGCTCCTTCTTGCATTGACCCGGTGGTTTGTAGTAATTTGGATACTTCGCATAAAGATTTACTCGATATTTATAAAACCGTCGATGCACACCCAAAAGTAAAAAAAGCTTTTGTAGGTAGTGGCATACGCTACGATTTGGTTACGCCGTCTTTCAACAAAAAAGCAGATCCGAAAGAGTTAGAGGCATATTTGGAACAACTGATGGTACATCATACTTCGGGCAGACTTAAAGTAGCACCCGAACATACATCAGACAGAGTGTTGAAAATGATGCGTAAACCTTCATTCAAATATTTCCACGATTTTAAACGTATTTATGATAAACTAAATATAAAGCATAAGTTACGTCAGCAATTAGTGCCTTATTTTATTTCGTCGCATCCCAACGGCGATATGGAAGATATGGCAAATTTGGCAGCCGAAACCAAAGCAATGGGTTTTCAGTTAGAGCAGGTGCAAGATTTTACGCCTACGCCTATGACCGTAGCTACCGTTGCCTATTATAGCGGTTATCATCCATATACTTTAAAGAAAACAAAAACGGTTACGAGCAGAAAAGAGAAGCTGGACCAATGGAAATTTTTCTTTTGGTACAAGCCCGAAAACAGGAAATGGATCAAAGATAAATTATTACAATTAGGTCGAAAAGATTTACTGCAAACGCTACTGGGAAACGATGCGTTTGCTTCTAAACGAAAAGCACATAAGAAGAAAGAGTCATTTCAACCACATCATAGAAAAAACACACGCCGGCGTAGGTGATTACAAATAAAAAGATTGTTTTTTTATAATTTTTCAATAATTTCTTTTGGAATAAGCATTTCGAGCAATTTCATTTGAGACTCATTCTTTTCTAAGAATCGCCAAAAATCACCATATTTTGGATCGTTTATAGCATAAAACATTTTGTCCATTTTTATGTTAATTGTACGTGTCTTATCATTTTTTTGAACATTGTTTTTGCCATATTTCTGTTGATATATAGTATAAAATTCTTCTATTGAGTAATCTTCACTAAAGGTAAAACTCATAGAATACGAATATGAAATTAAAGCATATTTTACTTTATTAAAACTTATTATTTCTGAAATGCTTTTTAACTTAATATTGTTAAACTTTATTTTTAAGTTCGTATCAGAAAAAGTTTTTTTAAATGCAGCAACTATTTGTTCTTTGGGGATAAGTTCATATAGTTTTGGATAAATAAAATCCATTGATTTTTCTAATTGCAAATTGTCTAGCGTCGTTTTATAGGCGTTAAATGTATTCGTTATTTCTTTTTTGTCTGTTTGTGCAAATACGTTTATTGATAAACTAATTGCAAGTAATAGTAGTGTAAATTTTTGTTTCATTATCATTTATATTTTATTTAGTTAAAGCAAGTTGTATGCCAATAATTACCACCAATGTAATTTGCCGTTCCGGTCAATACTAAATATTCGTTCTTCTTTTTTACCATCTTTTTCTTTGAGCCAATACAATGCTTTTGACGGAATATTTTCAAAGAATAAAGGTTTTTTGTCCAAAGAGGTTTTTTCACCAATCAATTGCCAACCAAAATCCCAATAATAGAGTTGATAAGTTGTGTCGGGTTTGAAATTTGCCAAGCGTATTTCATCAGTCGTTTTGACTATGGCGCGCTTGGTGGTATTATAAAAAAACTGATTGATTTTATGTACTGTATCGGGTTTAAAAAACTGTAAATCACCTTGTTTGTCAACTAAAAACGCTTGATTAAAATGGATAAGCGAGTCGTTTTTGTAAAAAGCACCGCTATATACTATTTCTTTGCCTAAATTTTTGAAACAGGCAATTTTTTCATCTTTTTTAATTTTTCCCCAAGCCGTAGCTTCCCATTTACCGCTATTGAAAACGCATAAGTAAGCATAATTTATGCTATCGGGAATTTTGCTGATTATTTGAGGCTGAATATTTACGGTTTCAATATATTCGCGAGTAACATCAACATAATGTTTGCTACGCAACCAAGCGGGTACTTTTTCGTATTTGGGTTTGATATTTGATAAGCAATTTTGTTGAATAGAAAAAGTTTTTCTATACACTTTGGCTTTTTTATTATTGAGTTTATAGAATCCCGGACTTCTTTCTGCGCCCATAAATATTACTACTTTTCCGTTTTTGTCATAAGTGGCATTCCAAGCGTGATTATTGCCGGTGTCAGGCCAATGCGTTACATAATCGGTCATTACGGGTATGCCGTTGGCACGCATGGCGTAAGCGGCAAGATTAGTCATATCTTCGCAACGCCCAACTTTGGTGTCGAGCATTTCTTGTAAACCGATGTCGGTAGGGTGCCTGTACAAACGCGCATCAAATTTGAACCAAGTCTTTAAATTATTGTTGATAAGAACTGCCGCTTCAATAGGATCGTTTATATCTTGAAGACTATCTTTAAGCCATTTGTATTCGTTGACAAAGTGGTTGCGCCAATCTTCTAACGGTTCATTACTGCCACGATAAGGCAAAATATATTCGCAAAACTTATCAAACGGTAGATTTTTTGCCCAAGGATTTTGCCAAGCCTCAAATGCCAAGTCTATATTATTGATGAGGTAATCGGCACGAATGACTTTGCTGTCGTAAATAATTGTATCACGGACATGTTTTATTTTCCCGATTTTAGCTTCGATAGCGTCCCATGCTTTGACCATTTCTTTATAATTTGGGTAATCGAGAACATTAAAGGGGACTATATTTTTGCTTGTATCAATCAATTTAGCTTTGCTGTACGAGTGTCCTAACATATTTTCAATCAGGAAGATGGCAGCTTTGTATTTCAGACTGTCTTTCGGATTGTTTTTGTAGTGTTTCAGCACTTTTGTCAATTCGGTTTTGTTGTTTCCTGCTTCTTCAAACACTTTTTGCAGCGCTTCGGAAGAGCTTTGTTTTGGTTGACAAGAAAACAATAAAACAGCAAGGAATATGAATGATAATTTAGCTTTCATAGGACTTAATAATTTGAAAGATAAAGATACACAAATATATTAAAAAACATATCACTAAAACAGTCAGATTGAAACAAAAAATAGCTGCAAGCACCACGATTGATTTCCTTAAAATTTATGCGCTAGGCTTTTTGCTGATTTAATGATTTTAATTAAGCTCTTATTTCATCAAAAAAAACCGAAGCATTTTTTCTTTAAAAGCCGTAGCAGGCGCATAGCGAAAAGGAATATCTAGCCAATTGCTACGTTTCACCACAGACTTATGATGACTAAAAGTGTCAAAACTGTGCTTGCCGTGATAAGCGCCTAAACCGCTGGCTCCAACTCCGCCAAAAGCTAAGCGATTGTTGACAAAATGTACTACCACATCGTTGATAACGCCACCGCCAAAAGCATATTTCTTAATCAAATATTGTTGCTGTTTTTTGTCTGTTGAAAAAATATAAAAAGCAAGTGGCTCCGGGTGTTGTGCTAATACTTTACCCATTTCTGCTTGTGTTTTATAGGTGATGATGGGCAATATAGGTCCAAATATTTCGTATTGCATCAGTTCGCTGTTTAAATCCGGATTGAGCAATAGGCTAGGCGCAATAAACAAATCACTTGCATCTGTTTTGCCGCCAAAAATAACAGGCTGATTCTTTAATGCACTACTAAGTCTGTTAAAATTTTGTTGATTGATAATACGCGGAAAGTCTGCCGATTTTTGTGCATCTTCTCCGTAAGTTTTTATAATTTCTGCTTGTAAATAGTTGATAAATTCTTGATGTACTTTCTCGTCAATCAAGATATAGTCCGGAGCAATACAAGTTTGTCCGGCATTGATAAATTTACCCCAGACAATACGTTTTGCCGCTAGTTTTAATTGAGCCGTTTGGTCAATTACAACCGGACTTTTGCCACCCAATTCAAGTGTAAGAGGCGTTAGATTTTTGGCAGCTGCCTGATATACATATTTACCGACAGCGGTACTGCCTGTAAAAAAGATATATTGCCATTTTTGTGCCAGTAAATCTCTTGCAATTTGCGCATCGCCCTGTATTACTGCTACATGCTTATTGTCAAAAACCTCGTTGATGATAGTTTGTATAATTTTAGCGGTATTTGATGAGTACTCAGACGGTTTGAGCACAACCGTATTACCTGCCGACACAGCACCGATTAGCGGTATCATAGCTAGATTAAAAGGATAATTCCAAGGCGAAATAATCAATACTTTTCCGTAGGGCTCCGGATATACTTTGGCACTTGACGGGAAATTGACTAAGGCAGGCATTACGCGGCGCGCTTTATGCCACGATTTTATTTTCTTGATGTGCAGATTTATTTCGTCAATAACCACACCTATTTCTGAGGCAATTGTTTCAAAAGCAGATTTCTTAAAATCTTGATGCAATGCCTCGATGATGTCTTTTTCGTGGGTCAAAATACTTTTTTTTAAAGCCTGTAATTTTTGTTTTCTAAAATTGACATCTTTTGTTTGTCCTGAGTTGAAAAAGTCTGTTTGTTGCAATAATAAGTCAAGCATAATTAAAGTATTGAGATAGTAAAATTACAAAAAAAAACGAGGCGAAATTATCGCCTCGTTTAACTAATATTTATTTGTTCTTGCTACTTGATAATCAGTTTCTTAACTATATTATTTCCATTTGCCGAAATGTTGACAAAATACAAGCCTTTGGCAAAATTTGATGTATTTATTTGCATTTGATTTCCTTGCAGCTGATGTGCTTTTTGATATATTAAAGCAGCTTGTGTATTAAAAATAGAAATGTTTTTAATTTTTAATTCGCTATTC
>CAZSBI010000016.1:0-10372 GCA_964604735.1 uncultured Flavobacteriaceae bacterium
TCCAATAGTTGCAGTAATAGGAGGTCCAATTGATTTGGCGCCGGGCGTGACAGATACTACTAGTTTTACAGCTACTTATGTAATTACACAAAATGATATTGAAAATGGTCAAGTTGTGAATATTGCAACAGTTACCGGTCAAAGCCCACAAGGAACAGATGTTATAGACACATCTGATGATCCAAATGACATGACTGATATTGATCCTGATAATGATGGAGATCCTGATGATCCTACAATTGTAGAGACGCACGGGATTGTAATCATGGGAATTATAACCCCTAATGGTGATGGTTTAAACGATACGTGGGTTATAATTGGTATTGAGAACTTTAGAAACAATAATGTTAAAATATACAATAGATGGGGTAATTTAGTCTATGAAAAAGATAATTACCAAAATGATTGGGATGGTCATTCTGATGGTAGATTAACTATTATGGAAAGTTCTAAACTCTTACCGGTAGGAGTATATTATTACATCATTGATTTAGGAGATGGACATGAGGTAATACCCGGTTATTTACATTTAAACAGATAAATTAGTTTTAAACATGATGTGTGTTAATATTCAACACACATCATTTAAAAAAATATTAAAAATGAGAAAGAATATTTTAAAATCCTTATTATTAGTTGTATTGTTATTTTTTTCGATCAACTTACTTAGAGCTCAGCAAGATCCAATGTATACACAATACATGTATAATACCATCTCGGTCAATCCCGCTTATGCTGGTAGTAGAGGTGCTTTAAGTATAGTTGGTTTAGCCAGAGAACAATGGATAGGTATTCCGGGAAGGCCAAGAACACAAACCCTTACTATTCATGCACCAATTCATACAGATAATTCAAGTTTTAGTTTTTCAGGAGATAACGACATGGGTTTAGGTTTATCAGTCATAAATGATGATTTAGGTAATTATCATCAAACTATGGCTTTTGTTGACTATGCATACAGCATACAAACTACTGACTATGCCAGATTAGCTTTTGGATTAAAAGTAGGCGTGAATCTTTTTCAAGCAAATTTAATGGATCTTCAACATCAGGCAGGAGATCCGGCAGTATATAATATTGATAATAAAGTATTACCGAATGTTGGTGTTGGAATTTATTATTATTCAGATCAAGGCTATGTCGGATTGTCTGTTCCAAAATTACTAGAAAATGATTTATTATCAGATGTTAGCATGTTAAAAGGGGAAGAAATGCGACATTATTTCTTAATTGCAGGTTATGTTTTTGAAATAAATTATGATTTAAAGTTTAAACCATCTATTTTTGTAAAAGCAGTTGTTGGTTCTCCTGTTTCAATGGATTTTACAGGAAATTTATTTATTAAAGATAAATTAGGTGTAGGTTTGGCATATAGAAATGGAGATGCGATATCAGGTTTGTTGCAATATTATTTTACACCACAATTTAGAATAGGATATGCCTATGATTACACACTTAGTGAATTACACCAATCTAACAGTGGTACGCATGAATTAATGCTGGGATATGATTTTAATTTTAATCAATACACAAATACAAGAATTCACTCACCAAGATTCTTCTAAATATACACTATTATGATGAAAAAGAAACAACAATTATTGTTACTTGTTATATTGCTAATCTTTAATAGCTTAAATGCACAAAAATCAAGAGTAAGACAGGCAGATAGTTATTTTGAAAATTTTTCTTATGCCAAAGCAATTATTGCATATAAAAACCTAAAATATAAATCGCCAAGAGTATATCGTAATATAGCTAAGTCTTATTTGATGCTAGGACATACAGATAAAGCAGAAGAGTATTATAATGAGTTGATTAATACAGGTAAATATAACGCTTCGGATTTATATAGCTTAGCTTCCGTATTGCAAATGAATAAAAAATATGAAGAAGCATCGAGTTGGATGCAAAAATATGCACAGCGTAATCCCGCTGATTCGCGTGGAAGGCGTTTTGTAGAAAACCCTACATATTATGAAGAATTAATTGTTATTGATACAACAGTTTCCTTAAATAATCTTGCGATCAATACCAAATATCAAGATTTTTCACCGACATATTACAAAAAAGATAAGGTTGCTTTTGCTTCAAGTCGTGATGATAGTTATTTTGTTAATCGTAAATGGAATGGTAATAATCAACCGTTTTTAGATTTATATATTGCCGATTTACAAGATAATAATGTCTTATCAAATGTAAGAAAATTTTCAAAAAAGGTTAATAAGAAATTTCATGATGCACCCGCTACTTTTAATAAAGATGGGAATGTAATGATTATTACAAGAAATAATTATGAAAAGATTATTGCAAAAAAAGGTAAAGTTTGTGACAACAACTTAATGTTATACGAATCTATATTGTCCGACAAACAAGTCTGGAGCAATCCGGAAAAATTAAGTTTTAACAATAAAAATTATTCTTGCGGACAAGCCTCTTTAACCCCCGATGGACAAACGATGTATTTTGCTTCTAATATGCCGGGTGGTTTTGGCGGTACAGATATTTATATTGTTAAAAGAACCGCTGATGGTACTTGGGGAAAACCTAAAAATCTGGGCAATCGTATCAATACAGAAGGAAATGAAATGTTCCCGTATTTTGACGAAAAAAATAATTTTCTTTTTTATTCTTCTAATGGATTACCGGGTTTAGGAGGTTTAGATGTTTTTGTGGCAAAAGTTAGAAGAGACGGGTCATTTACATTACCTACAAACCTAGGAGCGCCTGTTAATACCAATAAGGACGATTTTTCTTTTATATATAAAATTGATGGCTCCGGTTTCCTTTCTTCTAATAGAGATGGCGGAAAAGGCGATGACGATATCTACGGTTTTGTTAATTTGCATAAATTTAAAAGTCGTATTAACGAAATGTATTTATCAGGTGTGATTATTGATAAAAATACAGGAGAACCTCTTAAATATACCAGAGTAATTTTATATGACAAAGCCGGTAATATGGTAGGTGATTTTGAAACAAAAGAAGACGGAAAATACGATTATCCGATTGATTACGGCAAATCATATACTATGGTTGTTGAACACAGTGGATACGATAAGAAAGAAACTCTTATCAATACAAAAGAAACAGGAAAAAAGGATATTGTTAGAAACTTCGAATTTATTAAAATCAAGACTAATGAAGATAAGTTAAAAGAATTATGCGCTATACGAATTGCTCCGCTTTATTTTAACTTGGATAAGTATTATATCTTAGATGTTGAAAAACCGACTCTTGATAGAATAGTAGCCATATTAAACAAATACCCTGCTATTATCTTAGAAGTTTCTTCATATACTGACTCGCGCGCTTCTAAACGATATAATAAACGTCTTTCTAAAAGAAGAACAAAAGCAGTTGTTAAGTATTTAGTTTCAAAAGGAATTGATAAGGATAGGTTGGTGTCTAAATGGTTTGGCGAAGAAAATCTAGTCAATGCTTGTGCAGATGGTGTTAAGTGTAGTGAAAAAGAACATCAAATGAATAGACGAAGCGAATTTAAAATCCTAAATTGCAATAAAGAATAGATTTCACTAATAGAATACTGTAAAAACTACTCAAATTTGTTTTTGGGTAGTTTTTTTTGATATAATAATGCAGGAAATAATACAAATAAAATAATCGGTTGGATTAATATTCGGCGAATATAAAATAAGCCTAAATAGTTTCCTGCTTCATAATTATTTAAGATGTAATACAAAATACCTGCTAAAATAATAAAAAATACACCGTAAAAAATCCATAGAAAACGTAGCAACTTAGTTTGCTTAAAAAATAGATACAATATAACGATTGACAGCAAACTGTTAAACCAAAATCGAACACTGTCAATAAGCAAAATATGACTGATTGAAATGTTTGGCAATGAACTTTGTAAATACTCATATTCAAAAAAATGAATCAATCCATCGTTAAATAGATGCTTTTCAAAAAGCCTTACTGCAACTAAAATAAGCAGCAATACCATAGTTAGTCCATATTTGATTAGTTTACTTTGCATCAGGATTCCATTTTTTAATAAATACTATCCAAAGCAAAATTACAAAACCGTAAATCATTGCAGGAAATAAGACCCTGTGAGATATATCTTGATATTGTGGTGCAACGTGTAGTATGTAGCCTAAAAATACAATACGGATGATATTAAAAGCAAAAATAAGCACGCTGCCAACAATCGCAAACGCTAAGGATTGCTTCATTTTATTGCCAAAACTGATAACAAAAGCAATGAACATAATAATTACGCTTGCCGCTGTACAACCTTCAACAATACGGGCTAAATAATTACCGTTGAGTATCAATTTTAATCCCGATTCGTTTTCAAGTGGAATAGTTTGCGCTTCTGTACCAAGAAACCGATAAACTGCCGAAACGCTTTTACCTACAAATCTTGTCAAACTGTCCGTTTTGCCGGCAAAAGAACCGATATACAAAGCATACAATCCGGCTAAAACCAAATAAATAAATGCAAATTTGGCAATAAACACAATAGTAGGTTTGTATTGTTGGTAAAGACTTGCTTGATTGCTCATACTGCAAATATACTTATTTCAAAATAAAAGCGCCTTCATTATTGGTGTTATAAAACAAAACATTAGCGTTTTTAGCAGAATTTTGCCATTGTTTGATGTAGCTCACATAATTACTGCCGTCTGCTACAATTATTTTTGGTTTTAGAATGCTAATTGCCCTGTCCAAATTTATTTTTGGCGAATATTGCAAATGAATGATGTCTGCTTTCAAATTTTGATATTGAAAAATTCCTAAACTGTCAATATGCAATATGGTTTTTTGATGTGTTTTTCGGACAAATGAAATAGTGTCAAATGAAATATGATTAAATTGCAATGAAACACCTTTTAAAAGATACGGATTAATACGGTCTTTTGTTTGATAAAATACAAAGTTCTCTCCGGAGTTTTCTCCTACAACAGATGTTTTGTATTGCTGAAAAATATAGTATTCGTTTTGCTTGCTTTTTCGATGTTTTTCAAACAATATTTCGGCTTGAAAAAGCAAAATTGTCAATAAAAACAGATAAGCATATTTTATTTTTTGTTCCTTTTTCAACAGATGATAAAAAATCATAATCAGGGCGATGCTGATCACTAATTGTGGCAGTGAAAATCGTATTTGTGTAAGCAATGCCGATTCAAACCCGGCAATATGCTTATTGATGCCGAGAATTATGCTTAAAATCTGTTCAAACAACCAATCGCTTTTGGGTATGATAAAACCTGTAAGCGCAATTAAAATATAGCTGAAACCATAAAATAACAAAAGGAAAAGCAAGGGTATTACCAGCAGATTTGCTAAGAAAAAATATACGGGAAATTGATGAAAGTAATACAAACTAAAAGGTAGAACACCCAATTGTGCCGATGCCGAAACAACCAGCAGGTCTATAAACCATTGGGCTATTTTATGGCGAACAGTAAAATATTTGATAATAATAGGGAAGAAGCTGACAATAGATAATACCGCAGCATAGCTCATCTGAAAACCTACTTGGTAAATCACATTCGGATTGACGAGCATCATCAATAGTGCCGAAGCAAAAATAGTGTTGTAAATATTAGTGCTGCGTTTGAGCTGCAAGCCAATTTGCAAAAAACTAAACATAGTTACGGCACGGGTTACAGAGGGCGAAAAGCCTGTCATCATAGCATACAACCAAAGCAAACTCAAGGTGATGATAATAAAAGGCAACACACCGATATAGCGTTTAACAAAAGCAAAAATAAAGTTTAAAAAGATGAGCAAAATACCAATATGCAATCCCGATATTGCCAAAATATGAATAGTACCGGAAGCTTGAAAATTTTGAAGCGTTTCCTTTGATAAATATTGTCTTTCGCCCAAAAAAATAGCATTTGCCAATGCCAACTCCTTAGGTTTTAATTTGGCTTCAATAAATATTTGTTTGATACGGTTACGCCAAGACTCAGCTATTGCATTTATTGACAAACCTGATTCAAAACTTGTTTTAAACGCTTTGTTTTTTAAACTCAGTTGCTTGTAAACCTGCTTTTTGTTCATATACTGCGCATAATCAAAACCAAAAGGATTCTTTGCGTGGGGTATATCTCGTAAATCTTTGCCGTTTCCTAGCATTTCGACAAGAGTATTTGTAGCAAAAGCCACTTCCGAAGCACTTTGTTTAATCAATATTTTACCTTTCGTTTTTTGCTCGTTAATTTGTATGACAGTACCAATATAATTGTAGTAAAATGCAGTTGTTTTGAGTTGTTTATCAACACGAATTTGGTATAATTGTGTGCTGTCTGCTTGTATAAAATGAGTGTAATGCCGATTGTTATGACGCGCATCGCCAAAATACCCCGTAAACATTCCTGCCCATAATGCCGTTATCGCAAAAGCAATATTATACGGATAAAAATAGGTAATTTTTTGATTTGTAATACGATGAAATAGATATAATACGACCAAGGCAATGCTAAAACCAATTCCTAAAAAAGAAAAAGAAAATTGTATAATATTTTGCAAAACTATCCCTGCCAAAATAAACAGGCTTAACAAAATTATTGGAAATTTTGCTGTTTTAATCAAAATATTTTAGGTTTTTAGCTTACTAACAGCAAATATACGTTTTTTTAGTGACTTGCTAGTATATTGAATTAGCGAGGGTGGTCACTCAAAGTGACCACCCTCGCTAATAAATTACCATTTTATTTTTCGAGAAAAATACATAATCATTGCCAAGATGATAAACAAACCGATACTGCCTGCCAAAAGTGCATAATTGTCTAGCTGAATAATAATATATATGTATCCGTAAAGCATTGTTAATGAGGTAAAAATGTACCCGATAAATCGTTTGCTTTTTAAAATTGATTTAGCATAAAGACTTATTAATCCGATAGTTGCTGATGCCGAAATCAGATAACTGATATTGAAATTACTATGTTCAGAAATTGAGATTAACAGCGTATAAAACACGACCAATGCAATGCCAATTAAGAAATAATGAAAAGGATGCATTTCTATTTTTCCTACATTTTGAATGATAAAAAACACGATAAAGGTCAAGAAAATAACAAGATAAGCATATTTTGTAGCTCTGTCGGACTTTAAATATTCATCTACCGGAATAATAAAATTAACGCCGAATGCATAGCTCGAAAAGTTGGGTATTTGGTTTAGATGATACTGCGAAAAAGCACGCTGATAATCAATGACTTTCCAATGTGCATCAAAGCCTGTTTCGGTAATCTTGTCTTCATTATCCGGCAAGAAATATCCTTCGAATTTGGTGTCTTTCCAATTAGATTGTAAGCGTACTTTGGTTTGGTTGCCAATTGGGATAATTTTAAAGGTTTTGCTGCCTTTTACCTTGTAACTCATTTCAAATTTCACCTTTTCATTGTTTATGAACGGCGATTTGCCCAAGAAATCGGTTTTAAAAACAAAGTATTTATCATTGTTTTTTCCGCTGAGTGCAAAAGGAAATTTCTCTCCGTTCCATTGCCAAATCATCTTGTCAACAATTCCCTTATTGTTGGTGGTTTTAAAAATAATTTCGGCTTTTTTCCATTCCACTTCTGTTTGTTTGATGTCATATTTTTTGAAATCAGGCAGGGTAAAATCGCCGCTAATATGATTGTCAGCTTTGTAAACAGCACTCTTGTAAATGCCAATTTTTTTGGGTTGTCCTTCAATATTTCCATCAATATTGAGTTCGTTCGGAAAGGTATATAGGTATTCATAGCCGTCAAATTCGGTGGTTTCGATACGCTTACTGTCACTGTCAAAGTAAGCGGTTTTTTTATAAGTTTTATAAGGAATTTTAAGAATAGGACCATATATTTCGACGGATTTGCCCCAACTTTTGTTTATTTCTGAAATTACTTTCTTTTTACGATATTTTCTATCGCTGACCAGATTGCTGACAAAAGCCATCGGAATCATCAGAATTAGAGTTAATGCGCCTATAATAATCATTCTAAAAGTTGTAGAAGTGCTTATTCGCCTGCCGGTTTTCTTAGTTTCTTCGATAATGTTTGTAGGGTTGTTTGTTTTTTGATTTTCCATATTTATATATTTTTATGATTGATTTTTCTTGTAATAAAAGTACTTTGAAACGCAAAGTGAATAGATAAAAAAATTATGTTTTTTGTTGTTTGATTAATTTTTCGAGTGCTTCAATATGTTTAGCAAAAGCCTCGCGTCCGGCTTTGCTGGCACGATAAGTGGTTTTGGGTTTGCGATCGACAAATTGCTTGTAAACTTGGACATAGTTTAGTTTTTCAAGCGCTTTGATATGGCTTGCCAAATTGCCGTCTGTAACGCCAAGCAATTCTTTAAGACGGGTAAAATCGACTTGTTCATTGACCATTAAAATACTCATTATACCTAAGCGTACACGGTTGTCAAATGTTTTGTTGATATGTTGAATAATATTTTTCAAACTATTATTTTCTGTCAAATTTTAGGTACATAAATACACCGTAAATTATATGAAGTACGCCAAAACCTAATGCCCAAAACAACAAACCGTTTCCGGGAAAGTATGCGGCTATCAATCCGATTATGACTTCGCTAATACCTAAATATTTAACGGTTCCGAAAGTATATTTGCTCGAATTGATCAATGCCAATCCGTAAAAAATCAAGGAAACAGGGGCAACCACACCAAAATGTTCGTGTTTGAGTAATATCAATCCGAATATGGCGCCGGTAGCAAGTGGAATTAAAAAACTAAACAGTAGGTTTTTTGAAGCGGCATTCCAAAGTTTTTCATTATTCTTTTTTGCTTTCTGTCTGCTAAGAAAGATGCCCGTACCTACCGATAGAAGTAATACAATACCCGAAATGCCAAGCACTTCAAAGATAGTCATATAATGCACACGCGTATGCGGGCGCAAGTAAATGGTGTTTTCTTGTAAGATGCCGTTGGCAATATAAGCACCAATAAGTGCATAAGTGCCTGCTAGTATGCCACTTAATCCGCTCAAAGACATAAATTTTGACGATTTATTCATCAGGTCTTTGATTTCGTTTAAGTCTTCTAAATAATTTTTGTCTGTCATAGTAAAAAGAACTTTGAACTGCAAAGTTAAATAAAATATTTTAGTTATTCAAATAATATTTTTTTGAATGAAAAGCTGATATTTCAATAAAAAATACATTTATTTTATAAAGATATCATAAAAATTGTTAACATTGGGGAGTTATAAACATTTAAAACTTAATATGATGATTAAAAAAATTACTTTTTTATGGTTGATTCTTGCTTCTTTTAGTTTGCAAGCACAACTTAGCGAGGACTTTGAAAGCGGTACATTTCCGCCAACCGGTTGGGCAATATTCGATAATGGAATTGGCACGGTACAAAGCTGGCATGAGAGTGGAACTGATAACCACATGGCTATTGTTATTTGGGAGAATGTAACAGATGGTACAACAGCCGAAGATTGGATGGTAACGCCACAATTTACCGTAGATGCTAACATGCCCTTATTGGCTTTTTCACATGGAGACTTTAACACCCCTGATTATGGCAGTACTTTTACTGTTAGAGTTTCGACAGCGAGCCAAACTACTATGACTGATTTTACAACAATTTTAACTGAAAATGAAACTCAATTAGGCAGTTATGCCAATACTGCTTATGTTGATATGAGTGCTTATGCAGGTCAAGCAGTTTATGTTGCTTTTGTATGGGCGCAAGATGATGGAGACGCATTAGGTATTGATAATGTAAGAATGATTGCTCCGCAAACAGCAGCTCCTGATCCTGCTATTAATCCGGTGCCGGCAGATGCAGAAGCGGCAGCAGTTGTTGATGGTGGCGATTCTGATGGTGATGGAACCCCTGATAATTCGGTTACTTTGAGATGGGAAGCAAACACCACAGGGGGCAGTGCAGATGATTATGAGGTGTATATTGGTGATTCTGCTACAAGTCTATCTTTAGGCGGTACTTTTTCGCAAAATCATGTTGTTTGGCCAGGACGCGCTATGTCAACTACATATTACTGGAAAATTGTACCCAAAAACAGTGTAGGATCTGCGGCAAATTGTCCGATATGGAGTTTTACAACCGCAGCAACAGCCGATGTTAAAGAAGAAAACACACAATTGTTCGCTATCTATCCTAATCCGGCAAGTGACATATTAAATATTTCTTCAAAAGTTGATTTAGATAATGTTTCAATAGTAAACCAACTTGGACAAGAAGTGTTGAGTAATGATAGTTTTGATAGAAATACAAATAGTTTTAATATTTCAAGTTTGAAAAAAGGCGTGTACTATATCAAAATATCGGCAAATACTAAAAAGCAAAATATTAGATTTATCAAAAAATAAGTCTATTTATTATTTATTATCAATAGCTGTCTAAATTATT
>CAZSBI010000017.1:0-8523 GCA_964604735.1 uncultured Flavobacteriaceae bacterium
GATAACGCTATTGCCTTAACAGTAAATCCGGATATGGCATGCGGTACAGTAACAGCAGGTACAACAGTAGCGGCAACAGAATCAGCACAAGCAGATGATGTGTCCGGTTATCCAACTAATGACGTATGGTTTAGCTTTACAGCAACAAGTACCAGTCATCAAATTTCATTAAATAATATTACTGCCGTTATAGGCACATCACATGATATGGGCATGGGATTATATGACGCAAGTGCAGGTTGTGGTTCATTAAATTTTGTGCAAACAAGTGATCCTGATTCGTTTTTGGCAGATGGATTAACAGTCGGAACTGAATATTTATTAAGAGTTTATGGATGGGCTTCTACAAATTCAGCTCAAACTAATTTTGATGTATGTGTAGGAACACTGCCACCACCTCCGGCAAATGACGAATGTGACAATGCAATTGCCTTGACAGTAAATCCTGATTTATCATGTGCTACAGTTACCTCGGCAACAACTGCATATGCAACAGACTCACCACAACCGGATGATGTTATAGGAACACCTAATAAAGATGTATGGTTTAGTTTTGTAGCCACTGATGTAAAACATCAAATTGAAATAAGTAATGTTACACCGGTAGTAGGATCAAGTGTTGATATGTGTATGGCCGTGTATGATGCAACAGCAGGTTGTGCAAGTTTAACAAAAATTGATGATTCTGATCCAAATAGTTTTGAAGTGACAGGTTTAACAGTCGGAACTTCTTATTTGTTGCGTGTTTATGGCTATTATAGCGGTGGCAGTTCAGCACAAGCTGATTTTGATATATGTATAGGAACCATACCACCTGCACCGGCAAATAATGATTGTGCTAATGCTGAAGCATTAACAGTTTACGCACCTAACGATTTAGCAGGAAATGAAGTAAATGGAGACACTACCAATGCAACTGACAGTGGTGTACATCCATCTTGCGATGCTTGGGGACCAAACATTGATTTATACTATACCTTCACAGTTCCTGCCGGTCAAACTGAGGTAGCAGTTGTAACATCCGGTGCAAAAGGCGCTTTGTTAGAAGCGGCTTTGTATGATGCATGTGGCGGTAACGAAGTAGGATGTGTTAGTGTATGGGGCGGTGTTGATGAAAAAGTATTTTCAGGTTTAACACCGGATACTACCTATATATTACAAGTATGGCATGATGAAGGCTCTAATCAAGGTGAATTTACCATAGGTGTAATAGCACCATTAAACGATATTTGTGAAAGAGCCAAAGAAGTTGAAGTTTCAGATTTAACTTGTAATCATTCAGTAATTGGCGATAACACAGTCGCAACTGATTCAGGAGTAGCTGCCCCCACATGTTCTAATTATGCAGGTGGCGATTTATGGTATTCAGTTGTAGTGCCTGCCTCAGGTAGATTAACATTTGAAACCTCAGCAGTTTCAGGAAGTGATATTTCAGATACAGGTATGGCTGTTTACTCAGGCACCTGTGGTACATTAACAGAGATTGCTTGTGACGATGATAATGGAGAAGGTTATTTTTCTAAGGTTGTTCTTGATGGTTTAACAGCGGGCGAGGTGTTATACGCAAGAGTATTTGAATTTAATAACAATAATTTTGGAGAATTTAGTCTTTGTATTTATGAAACTCCTCCTCCACCAACAAATAATGATTGTGCTAATGCAATAGCTTTAGATTTATATGGTTTTGCACAATCAGCAGGACATGAAACAACAGGTAATACTACCTATGCCACAATGAGTGCTAATGGACACGATCCTTCTTGTGATCCATACGGTACAAACACAGATTTATTTTATACATTCTTGTTGCCTCCCGGAGAAACAGGAATCCGTATTTTGACCGCAGGTGATAAAGGTGCAGACATCGAAGCCGCTGTGTATGATTCTTGTGGAGGTACACAAGTTGCTTGTGAAGGAACAGGTACTTTAAAAGTAATCAACGGTCTTACAAGTGGACAACAATATACATTACAAGTTTGGCATGATGGTGGACATGAAGGTGAATTTACAATTGCCTTAGAAAAATTACCGGCACCACCTGCTAATAATGTATGTTCAGGTGCAAGAAATTTAGCAGTTTTTCCGGCAGGAGGCTCTGTTGGAAATGAAACAACAGGAAATACTCAATATGCAACGGATAGTGGTGCACACCCATCTTGTGCAGGCGCAACAGTTTTAGACTATTTCTATAGTTTTACCGTACCGGCAGGTGTAACTGACGTAACTGTTAAAACCGGTGGTACAAAAGGAACCAAACTTGGAGTTGCTATTTTTGACGCTTGTGGAGGCGCCGAAGTGGCTTGTGAAGAAGGTAGTTATTTCCATATTTTCCATAACTTAACAAGCGGAAATACTTATACATTACAAGCGTGGCATTCAGATACTGACAAAGGTGAATTTAATATAGCTCTTGAAGTAGCCGACGTTCCTGTAAATGATGATTGTGCTAATGCTAAAATAGTAGCTTCTATTCCTTACATTAACACAATGGATGCTAGTTATGCAACAGGAATGGATATGACTTGTTCTAATGGAATGAATGATGGCGTTTGGTATCAATTTACCGGAGACGGTAGCGATATTACCATTGTAGCAACCCCTGACGGTTGGGATAATGAAATAGCTGTTTACACAGGTACATGCGGTAGCCTTGTTTGTGAAGCGCGTACAGATGTACATGGGGCAGGTAGTGCAGAAACGCTAACCTTTACCTCTGTTGCAGGTACAGTTTACTTAATGGATATAGGCCACTATACCAAATGGTCAGATAAACCAGAAGGACCTTTTACTGTTGAAATTACCAGCGTAGCTACTTCTGTAAGCGAAAATGTAATTGATGGATTTACTTATTATCCGAATCCTGTAACTAATTCATTAAATATGAATGCAAAAGATGATATTCAAAATATTATGATTTATGACTTAACAGGTAAAGAAGTTATGAATTTGACACCTAATGCCTTAGATGTGTCAGTAGATATGTCTAGACTAAATGCAGGTATCTATTTTGTAAAAGTTAGAATTAATAACCAATCAACTGCCTTTAAGATTGTAAAACAATAATAATTCTAATATAGATATATGAAAACTCCCGTTCCATTGGAACGGGAGTTTTTTTTATTGAAATTTTATTTATTTGATAGCTGTCTTACCTAAATTATAAGCATCTATATTCATTTGGATAATACGATCGCCTTTACGTTTGAATAGCTGTGTGATAACTTTGTAAATCAATTCGTCTTCAAAAGGGAGTTGATCCGAAATCGCTCCAATCATAACCACGTTGGCAGCTCTAAAATTACCTGCTTTTTTAGCAAGTGTGCGTGCATCAACAATGCGGTGATTAGCAAATTGTTCAATCTGCTTTTTTAATTCTTCTTCATTTGGATAATTAGCAATGTTTTTAAATGGATTAATATCGGTTACTAAATATCCGTCTTTGTGTAAATATGGCACATATCTCAATAATTCCATCGGTTCAACAGATAGAATAATATCTGCCTTTCCCATTGGAATTAAATCAGAATAAACGGTTTTGTCCGAAATACGAACATGTGCTTGTACAGCACCGCCACGTTGGCTCATGCCATGTACTTCCGATTGTTTTACATTGTAGCCTGTTTCGAGGGCAGCGGTATCTAAAATGGCAGAAATAGTCAAAATACCTTGACCTCCTACGCCTGAAATAATTATATCTTTTTTCATTTTAATAACTGGTTTCTAATGTGTTAAATTTTCGGGCTAATTCTTTCTTTTCATTTGACATAGTTACACAGGGGCGTTGTGCAATAATCATTGAAACGCCTTGATAGTCAAGCTCTTTTTTAATCATGCTGACATTTTTGTCATGGTATTTTTTGAGCGGAATAATCACTTTGATATGCTCTTCTTCTACCCCTAATCCTTTAACTATATCATACAAACGTCCCATAGCTGCTGAGGGTTGTGCACCCGTCATAGCAACAGCAGAATTATCAGAAATGATTACGGTAATAGGTGTTTTTGCCCAAATGGCACTTAGTAGTCCGGTCATGCCAGAATGTGTAAAAGTAGAATCACCAATAACGGCAATAGCGGGTAACAATCCGGCATCTGCTGCTCCTTTTGCCATAGGTATTGAGGCGCCCATGTCAATTAGTGTGTCAATACTATTGTATGGTTCTAATACGCCTAGTGAATAGCAACCGATGTCTGAAAAAACTCTTTTATCACCAATTTCGGGAATAATATCATTGAGTTCTTCATATAAATCGATATGACCACAACCGGGGCATAATTGTGGAGGGCGGCCGGTTACAATATCCGGAATTGTTTCGTCCATTAGTTCTTCTAATCCTAAGGCATACGCTACAATATTTGGGTTGAGTTCGCCTGTGCGTGGAATGTCGCCGGTAAGTCTTCCTTTTACTTTTTGTTCGCGCCCTAAAAAATCACCTATCATTTCTTCGATAAACGGATATCCGTCTTCTAAGACTAAAATCTTTTCGTTGCGTTCAAACATCTTAGCAATTAATTTCTTGGGTAGGGGATAGTGCGAAATTTTTAATAAATCGTAGGGTAGCCCGTCTTGAAAATTTTCCATCAAATAGTTGATGCCAATTCCCGAAGCAATAATGCCTATACTGTTGTCTTTTCCTTCTTGATATGAGTTCCATTCGGAATTGAGAGCAATTTCTTCAAGACCTTTCTGCTTTTCAATCAAATTTTTGTATTGCACTTTGGCAAAAGAAGGAATAAGCGCAAAACGCTTGGTGTCATCTACCAAATTGAGTTTGTTTTGTTCTTTTTTATCTTTAACTTTTACGTTTGCACGAGAGTGCGAAAGTCTTGTTACAGAACGAAGTAAAACCGGAAGCTGTGTTTTTTCGGACAATTCAAAAGCGTAGGACATCATATCGTAAGCTTCTTGTTGGTTGCTTGGTTCAAGGGTGGGCACCATAGCAAATTTACCGTAAAATCGGGAATCTTGTTCATTTTGCGACGAGTGTTGTGAAGGGTCATCGGCTACAATGACCACCAATCCACCGTTAATACCGGAAATAGCGGTATTGATAAACGCATCGGCAGCAACATTTAACCCAACGTGTTTCATAGTTACCAAAGCACGTTTGCCGGCATAAGACATTCCTAAGGCTTCTTCCATAGCAACCTTTTCGTTGGTTGACCAGTGACCAATTATTTCTCCGTTCTTGGCTTCTTTTGAAGCAATAATATATTCAATAATTTCGGTAGAAGGCGTGCCGGGATAGCCGTAAGCTCCGGATAATCCGGCATCGATAGCAGCTTGTGCCATTGCCTCATTCCCTAATAATATTTTTTGCATAGTTGTAAATTTATTTTGCCTTAAATATACAAAAAAAATAATTAACAAATACTTAAAATTGTCATACGGTTGATAGTGGGTAAAAGAAGTAGCCGTTTATTTTAGTTTCATACTCCATTGAAACGTAAATGTACAAACCAAATCGCCTGTTTCGTCATATCCGTTTGAAATTAAATCGAATTGTACGCCTTCTCCTGTATTTATTGTGTGTTGTAGATTTTGGTCAATTTTTTTACCATCTTCGCAAATAAAATTGATACGTCCGCGTGCTTTTTTAGTAAAATCGGCTTCGTTGTGTGTTACAAGCATTGAAATATTTTTTTCGGATTCTTGTATTTTTTTCATCACTAAAATGCCTGTTGATAGTTCTGCACCCATAGCTAATACGGCAAAATACATTGACCCAAACGGGTTTTGATTGATCCATTTATGTTTTGCGGTAGCGACAGCTTTGCTATCAGAAATTTCTTTAATTCGGACACCTGCAAGCCAAGCGCTTGGTAATTGAAACAGTAAAAAACGATTGATTTTGGAAGGCTTGAATATCATAATATGATTTCTTTTTTTGTAAAAATACGCATTTTTTATGAAATTTTTATCATCAAAAAATATTTTTTACAATTATTTTGTTCTTAATAAAAATCGGAGATAGTTTTCTCTACTACCTAAAATACTTACCTCTTGATGTTTTTTGAAAAATATTTCAGTACTTTGTATAACATAATACTATTTGTCATATATTTGTAGGTGTAACAAAGATGCTTGTCTGTCGTTATAATAAAAAAACAGAAAACTTTTAATTATGGAAACATTAACTAAATTAGATAATCAATATGATAATCAGCATTTCGAAAATGCTTCGCACGCACCCCTAATTCATTTAAGTGCTTTTGCCTCATTCATTATTCCGTTTGGCAGTATTTTAGGTCCATTAATTACTTGGTTGATTTGGAAAGACGCCAACGAATTTGACAATAAAAACGGTAAACAAGCCATAAATTTTAATCTGAGTATTGCCCTTTATAATATTGCGATACTCATAATTGGGGTCATTATATTTGTAACCCCACTTTTAGCAACATTAGAAATGAATAACGAAAATCCGGTAACCTTGTTGTTTTCTTTGCCCGGAATATGGTTGCTGTTGGGTGGTTTTAGCTTATTAGGACTCATTAGAATTATCTTAATTATTGTAGCGGCTATTAAGTCAGGAAATGGTGAAGTATATGAATATCCTTTTACAATACAATTTATAAAATAGAAAATTATTACTATGAAGATAGAAAACATAAAATCACAAATGCGGAAAGGTGTTTTAGAGTATTGCATATTGAATGTGCTCAATAACAATGATGCTTATACTTCTGACATTTTGAAAGAACTTAAAGAAGCAAAAATGATTGTGGTCGAAGGTACCGTCTATCCTTTGCTGACAAGACTAAAAAACGCCGGCTACTTGGCGTATCGTTGGGAAGAATCCAACTCAGGACCACCACGAAAGTATTATTTACTGACCGATAAAGGCAGAGAGTTTTTAAGTATGATGGATACTGCTTGGGCAGATCTTGTTGTAGCAGTAGGGCACATCAGCAGTAAAAATGAAAAATCAAAACAAAAAGAAACCAAAAAATCATAAAATGAATAAAACTATAGATATTAATTTAGGCGGTATGCTTTTTCACTTAGATGAAAATGCTTATTATAAATTAAAGAAGTATTTAGATGCCGTAAAATCGTCATTGCAGCATCAAGAGGACGTTAATGAAGTGATGAGCGAAATAGAAGCACGTATAGCTGAGCTATTTCTTGAAAAACAAGCGCACCCGAAAGAAGTTGTTAACATACAGTATATCAACGAAGTAATTGATATAATGGGGCAACCCGAAGATTATGAAGAAACGGCTGATGAAACACCAAAATCGGCGAATTATCGTGTCAAAAAAGGATTGTTTCGTGACCTTGATCGTTCTGTAATTGGCGGTGTAGGTTCCGGATTGGCACATTATATAGGTATTGATGTTACCATTATGCGCTTGTTGTTATTGATCATTTTATTCTTTACACACGGCAGCATAGTGCTTATATATTTACTGTTGTGGATAGTTATACCGAAAGCCAAAACAGCTAGTGATAAATTAAGAATGAAAGGTGAGAAGGTAGATGTTGACAGTATTGCAGATCAAGTATCGGCAGAAGATGATTTTTCTAAAAAAAAAATCAATTTAGGAGAAAAAGTTGAAAATGTAACAACCGAATTCAGCAATGTTATTGTAAAAATATTAGGTTTCTTTATCGCCTTAATTACAGGTTCAATACTTATTAGTTTAATTGTGTCCGCTTTGAGCTTATCACCCTTGTCAGATGTGCATATTATGCTGCTTGACACTCCTTTTTATAGCGGATTGAATATGCCTTTTGGTTGGATTAACGTACTGGTTTTTATAGTAGTAGGTTTTCCGGTAGGAATGTTATTTTTATTAGGTGTTAAAATGCTTTTTGATAATGCCAAAACTATTAATAAGAATATTTTTATTGTAGGCGGAACAATTTGGTTTTTAAGCTTGATTTTTATCATTGTTAAAACAACTTCATTAATGGCACACAAGAAAGAATCTGCCGGAATTGTAACAAAGCAAGCCGTTTTGCCTTTTGCAAAGGATACGATTGAATTGACCATAGATAAACATTTGCTCAAAAAGACGCGTAAATCAGGTAGTAATCATAGTATCGATTATTATTTTAAACCTTCAAATAATCAAAAATTTCATTTTAGTATCGAAAAAATTTCAGAAGGTATAGATATTGATGAAGCCAAAAGAAAAGCAGAACGTATCGAGTTTGCTTATAAAGTAGATTCAATCGAAAATAAAATAACATTTTCTAATAGATTGTTGTATCCGGCAAAAGATTTTGTGCAAGATCACGATATAGATGTCACAATTTATGTTCCCAAAGGAAAATTTGTTCATTTGTCAAAAAGAATTAATGCTCATACGCCACGTATTATTTGCAGAAATGAAGCTGTGTTGATGAATAAAAACGATGAAATAATTTGTGTAACAGAAGATGAAGATACAACTCAATGGTCATCAGAAAATGATGATGACAAGGCAACCGAAGTGCTAAATATTAATGGTAAAAATATCAATGTAAAGGTGACAGAAGACGGACTCGATATTTACACAGATGATAACGATGCG
>CAZSBI010000018.1:0-4008 GCA_964604735.1 uncultured Flavobacteriaceae bacterium
AATTGTAATAATATCAGTGAGGCTATCGAAAAATTGATGAACGATAAGTTCTTTGTCGAAGCGCTGTTCTTAGCTTCCCCGGACCTGTATCAACGCGCTTTGGAATGGCAAAATCATAAAAAACTGAATGCAAAAGATGAACAAAAGTTGTTTTTTGCCTTGTTTAAGTATTTCTCGAGAATGACTTCGCGAAGTACGCCTTTTGGCTTGTTTGCCGGTATTAATATGGGAAAATTTGCCGAAAAAACACAAATTGAATTGCAAGATAAGCTCGATTTTAGCAGACACACACGATTGGATATGGATTATTTGGTGTCACTGTCGCAAGATTTAGAAAAACATCCTGAAATTAGAAATCAAATAAAGTTTTATACCAATACAAGTATTTACAAATTGGCAGATAAGTTGCGCTATGTCGAATATCATTATGTCGAAACGCGCAGAATGCACGAAATTATTTCGATAGATAATGATGATTACCTCCAATTGATACTTGATAAGGCACAAAATGGTGCAAGCATTAACGAGTTGGCAAATTTATTGGTCGATGATGAAATTAGTATAGATGAAGCAGTTGGTTTTGTAAACGAACTTATTGATAGTCAATTGATTGTAAGTGAGTTGGAGCCGTCTGTGTCAGGTAATGAGTTTCTGGGACATATTATTTCGGCATTGCAAAAACTAAATGGCACAACTAAGATTGTCAATATTTTAAAAGATATTGATAAAGCTGTTAAAGCACTTGATGTTTCAGTGTTGAACAACTTGCAACAATACGATATCATTAAAGAAACTATCGATAAATTAGGCACAAGTTATAAGGATAAATTCTTGTTACAAACCGATTTGGCTGTGCAAAGCAAAAGTAATTTTTTACGAAAAAGTTTGCAAAATGAATTTTTAGACATTATGTCTTTTTTTAACCAAATCACCTTAAAAAATGAGCAGCAATTATTACTTAATTTTGGCAAAAAATTGTACGAAAGATTTGAGGAACGCCCCGTTCCTTTATCCTTAGCCTTGGATAATGAAATAGGCATTAAATTAGGAAATGCCAATACTTCGGCTGATATAAACCCTTTGATCGATGATTTAATTATTCCAAAAAAACCTTCGAAGAAAACCAAAAAAACGGAATGGGACGAAGTAAGAACCATTTTGTACCAAAAACTACAAGAAGCCAATAAAACCGGTAGCGACGAAATAGTTTTGCACAAAAAAGATTTTCCGGATTTACAAGCCGATTGGTCAGATTTGCCCGATACGATGTATTCGATGATTAAACTATTCAAACAAAACGATGTCGAAAAGTATTATATGGCGTATGTAAACGGGTCGAGTGCTGCTAATTTATTAGGACGTTTTTGTTTTGTTGATGAAGAAACACACAAATTTGTACAAGAAATTGTCGATAAAGAAACATTGTTGGCAGAGAATACAGTTCTTGCCGAAATTGTACATTTGCCCGAGTCGCGAGTGGGTAATATATTGTTGCGCCCTGAGTTGCGAAAATATGAAATTCCGTATTTGGCAAAATCTTTAAAACAAAAACATTTTCAGTTGAGTATCAACGATTTGTATGTTGTGGCTAATCATAAGGGTAAAATTAAATTGTTTTCAAAATCATTGAACAAAGAAGTCTTGCCACACTTGACCAATGCGCATAATTATAACAAAAATCCCTTGCCGATTTATCAATTTTTAGCTCTGATGCAAACGCAAAGCAAAAGAGCAAGTTTGGGTTTTAATTGGGGCGATTTAGAAGAATTGTTTAATTTTTTTCCAAGAGTAAGCTACAAAAATGCTATTTTGAGTACTGCCAAATGGAAAATAGAAAAAAACGAAATTCAACAATGGAAAAATATACAAGACGATGAGCAATTGCTACAAATATTTTCCGAATGGCGTAGCGCACGTCGTATTCCACAATATGTGTTATTTGTTCAAAGTGACAATAGACTCTTGCTCGATTTGACCCAACTGTTTAATATCAAACTCTTGATAGATATCATCAAAAAACGAAATTGGTTTTTTGTTGAAGAATTTTTGTTTGAAAAAGATAGTTTTGTCAAACAAAACGACGATTTTTATGCCAACGAAATAGTAATATCATTTTATAATCATAGTAAACAAGCAAGCAGATGACACAGCGTACATTTTTATTGGGCGACCAATGGTTGTATTATAAGGTATATACCGGAGTAAACACGGCAGACACGCTGTTGACAGAGAGCATTTTGCCCTTAACTCAGCAATTACAGAAGGAGGGCATTATTGATAAATGGTTTTTTATTCGCTACTCAGACCCCGATTTTCATTTGCGCATCAGATTTCATTTGCCGGATTTGTCAAACTTAGGCGAATTGATTATCCGTTTCAAAAAAGCAATGCAAAGCTATATCGACAATGATTTGCTTTGGAAATTGCAAACCGACACCTACAAAAGAGAACTCGAACGTTACGGTATATATATATATAATGTAATTGAAACTATTTTTCATATCGATAGTCAAACAGTACTTGCATTGCTTGATATGATTGAAGGCGAAGAAGGCGAAGAAATTCGTTGGCTTTTTGGTTTAAAATCAATTGATAATTTGCTCAATATATTTTTTCAAAGTGATGTTGAAAAAAAACTATCATTTATTAAGAATTTAGCCGACGCTTTTGCTAAGGAATTTAATATGAATAAGTATTTGCGAAAACAAATCAATAATAAGTATAAGTTGCATCAAGAAAAAATAGAAAATTTTATCAATACACCGGAAAAATTACCCGATTACAAACCGCTTTTTGACTTGTTACAACAACGAGATCAAAAAATCTTGCCAATACTACAACAAACCGAGATTACCGAAAGGGTATTAGGAAGCATTACTCATATGATGATAAACAGATTATTCAGGTCGCAGAATCGTTTGTTCGAAATGTTGTTGTATCAATTTTTGTTTTTGTATTACAGAAAACAGTTAGCTTTGAAAAATATTCACGAAAAATAAGAAAATTATCTTGGTTTTTTTAACACTCATTGTTTAATTATAAAAAAATATCATATTTTGATGATTTCCTTATAAGGTTTGAATAATATATTTTATCTTTACAAGCCCAAATATGAAAATATTTTTTCGACATATTATTATTTTTTACCTGCTGTTTTTAAGTGGGCAAAATTTTTATGCTCAGGATACCATAAAAATAAAACAGTTGCGCGATAGTTTTTCTAATAATCTGAATATACATATCAATAAATCTCTTTATTTTGGAAAAGAATTAGAAAAAGAATTAAAGGCAGACGAAAAATATCTTGATGAATTAATAGAATTGAAAATTAACCTTTCCCGTCAATATGTTTATCAAAATATGTTTGATGAAGCTACTAGTAAAGTGCAAGAGGCAATAATTCTGTCAGATTTAAAACACAACGATAGTCTTAAAGCAGTGGCTTACAAAACACTAGGAAATGTTTATTTTCAAAAAGAAGATTATATTCCTGCGATAAAATACTATGCAGTAAGTGACTCTTTGGCAAACAATGAGTTGCATTCTATTAAGATTAGGTACAATTATTCCGGAATTAAACAATCGATTGGGAGTTATGAAGACGCCTTAGATTTGAGATTAAAATTGTTTAATAAATTAATAGATGATGATAGAAAAGAAATCATAAACATTAATATTAAGAATGTAATAAACATAATTAATCTTTATAAAATGTTATTAAGGGAAAATCCACATAAAAAAGAAGAATATTTATCTGAAACAAAAAAATTCACAAGAATATACAATGATTTTCACTCTAAAAATGAGTTTAATAATATTATTTTTGATTTAACCCATTTAAGCATTTTGCTAGATAATTCATCGGATAAAAAGATTATAAAAAAATTTGACAGCTTACAAAGTGTTTTATGGAAAAACAATATACATTTCAGTGATAGAATGATTTTTTTTGATATAGCCAGATATTATTATAAAGAAAAGAAATACAAATTAGCATTAATTGAATTA